>CAMNHT010000039.1 GCA_946539625.1 uncultured Clostridia bacterium
GGTCATCACGCACGAAGCGGGGCACGCTTTTGAATACTGGATGAACCGCAAGCGCGTTCCGATCGAGTATTCCTGCCCGAGCGCGGAGGCATGCGAGGTCCACTCGATGAGCATGGAGTTCTTCGGCTGGAGAAACGCGGACGGCTTCTTCGGTCCCGACGCAAGAAAGTTCAAGTACAGCCATCTTTCCGGCGCGCTGACCTTCATCCCGTACGGCACGATGGTCGATCACTTCCAGCACATCGTCTATGAGAAGCCGGACATGACGCCCAAAGAGCGCCACGCGGAATGGAAGCGGCTTTTAGGCATCTATATGCCGTGGATCCGTCTGGACGGAGAGATCCCGTTCTACAGCGAGGGCGAGGGCTGGCAGCGGCAGAGCCATATCTACGAGGTCCCGTTCTACTACATCGACTACTGCCTGGCGCAGACGGTCGCGCTGGAGATCTGGGCGATGATCCAGAAGGACGAGGCAAACGCCTGGAAGCACTACATGGCATACACGGTGCAGGGCGGCAGCAGAACGTTTGTCGACCTCCTGAAGCACGCCGATCTTACCACGCCGTTTGACGAAGCATGTCTCCGCGAGGTCTGCGAAACCGCGAACAAGTGGCTTGAGAGCTATGATATGACGGGGATCGAGTAAAAGATTCGGTAAACAGGGCTGTTTCGGCAGCCCTTTTCTGTTGCGCGGCGCCAAAAGGCATGATATAATAAATCCGTCAGATGCGGCGACATGCGCGGCGCATCTGACACCTTGCCGTTTTCGCCGCTCGCATGACCCGAAGGGGCATAGGCGAAAACGGAAAACCGGTTTGCAGAAGTTTTTCTGCAAACCGAGGGGCAAAAGCCCCATAACCCCTCCCCTATTTTGGGCGTGGGGCAATACGTTTTGCAGAAAGGAACGGATATGTATCTCATCGTGGGGCTCGGAAATCCCGGGCTGAGCTATAAAAAAACAAGACACAATGCGGGTTTTCAGGCGCTGGATGTGCTGGCGGAGGAACTCGGCGTGCGCGTGAAAACCAAAGGCTTTTCCGCGCTGTATGGCGAGGGACGCGTCGGGGACGAGCGGGTTATTTTGGCAAAACCGCAGACGTACATGAATCTTTCCGGCGACGCGGTGCAGAGCCTGATGCACTTCTATAAGCTCCCGCCGGAACGACTGATCGTGCTCTATGACGACATTGAGCTGCCTTTGGGCAGCCTTCGCATCCGCGAAAAAGGCTCGGCGGGCAGTCACAACGGCATGCGTTCTATCATTGCGTGCATCAACTCCGAAAGCTTCCCGCGCATCCGCATCGGCATGGGCAAGGATGAAAGCCTGCAGCTTCGTGACTATGTGCTGAAACGCCCCTCGAAGGAGGAGCAAAAGACGCTCGACGAGGTATACATACACGCGGCGGACGCAGCAAAGCTGATCGTATCCGGCAACATCGGCGAGGCGCAGACGAAGTACAACAAGAAGCACGAAAAGAACAAGTCCGTCTCGATCGACGGGCACGGCAAGGAAGAATAATTGGTGCATTTTTGCACCATATAAGTGATATGAAAGAGCTTTTACACGCGGTCGCGAATGACCCCGGCTATCGACAGCTGCATGCAGCATTGGAAAACGGCGACGGAACGGTCGCCGTATTCGGCTTAAGTGAAACGCACCGCCCTGCGGTAAACGCCGCGTTAAGCGAGGAGTACACCGTCCTCTGGGTCGCGCCGACGCCCGCGGAGGCAATGCGGATATACGAGCTGCAGCGGGCATATCGAGCCGATACCGGGCTGTATCTGCCGCGCGAACTGCCGTTGACGCATTTGGAAGCAGTTTCGTCCGAACGCCGATCCGAACGCCTTGCGGTGCTGTCGCGGCTTGCGCTTTCCGTGTCCTCGCTGATCGTGACCTGTGCCGAAGCTTTGATGGAGCGTCTCGTTCCGCATGAGACATTTTTGTCGCAGATCGTGCGTATCACGGTCGGCGATACGGTCGATCCGCGCGATCTCATGGCAAAGCTTGCGGAAGCGGGCTATGAACGGACGGCGGAGATCGAGGGACCCGGGCAGTTCGCGGCACGCGGCGACATCCTCGACGTGTTCCCGCCGCAGGCGGAGTATCCGTACCGCATCGAGTTTTTCGGCGATGACGTGGACCAGATGCGCGTATTCGATCCTTTGACGCAGCGCAGCATCGAGCAGGCGCGTTCCGCCGTGCTGCCGCCGGCGTTTGAAACGCCGCAGACACAGGAAGCGATGGCAAGGGCTCTCAGGCTTTTGAAGAACGCGCAGGGCTTTGACGCACAGCGCGAAGCGTGGAAGGAGCAGCGCCCATGCGTCGGCGCAGACGTGCTCGTACCGCTTCTCTACCCCGTGACCGAAACGCTGCTCGATTATCTTCCGAACGGAAGCCTGATCCTGATGAACGAGCCGAGTCGCATTGCGGACGAGGCGAAGGCGGCTGAGCTGGTCTTTTCGGAAACCGTGGCGGCGACGCTCGAACGCGGCGAAGGGCATCCGTCGCAGGGGAAGCTTCTGATCGAAGCGGACGCTTTGATGCGGCGGCTCGACACGACACACAGCGCGGCATACTACGCGCTGTTCCGCCCGTACACAAATTTCAAACATCGCGGACGCGTTGGCTTTACGGTCGAGCCCGCGCCGGCGTATCTCAATGACTCGGCGCAGTTCTTATCCGAGCTCGGTCGTCTTCTGAAGGCGCGGGAGGCGGTGCTTTTGTACGTCGGCGAGGCGCAGGAGCGCATGCGCGACGTGCTAAGGGACAGCGATCTGAACATCGCTTATGCGGATCATCTCGTTCGCCCGCCGGTGCGCGGCGAAGCGCTGATTGTATCCGAATCCCTTCCACAGGGCTTTGCGTTTCCGGAAACACATCTTTATGTACTCACCGCGCAGGAGCTGTTCGGAAAGCGTCCTTCCGCGCACGCAAAAAAACGCGGCGGCACGCTGAAGTTTACGGACCTTTCGGTGGGCGATTACGTGGTGCATGAGGCGCACGGCATCGGAAAATTCCTCGGTGTGGAGCAGCTGACGGTCGACGGCAGCACGAAGGATTATCTGCTGTTCGCCTATCGCGGCGACGACCGGCTGTATATCCCGACCGACCAGCTGGACCGCATCCAGAAATACGTCGGCGCGGACGCGGAGGTGCCTCCGCAGCTCAGTAAACTCGGCGGTGCGGAGTGGCAGCAGCGCGTGGAAAAGGCACGACAGGGCGCAAAGAAGCTTGCGGTCGACCTTGCGCGGCTTTACGCGGCGCGAACGAGCAACGGCGGGTTCGCGTTTTCGAAGGACACGCCGTGGCAGAAGCGGCTTGAGGACGCCTTCCCCTATCAGGAAACGCCGGATCAGGCGCAGGCGATTCTCGACGTGAAGCGCGACATGGAATCCCCGCGTCCGATGGACCGGCTTTTATGCGGCGACGTGGGCTACGGCAAGACCGAGGTCGCGATGCGCGCGGCGTTCAAGGCGGCGCAGGACAGCAAGCAAACGGCGTTCCTCGTGCCGACGACGATCCTTGCGCAGCAGCATTACCATACGCTCTTGCAGCGGTTTGCAGACTATCCGGTGAAGGTCGCGTGTCTTTCGCGCTTCCAATCCGCAAAGGAATGCACCGAGGTCAAAAAGGGGCTCGAAACGGGCGAGATCGACGTGGTCGTGGGTACGCATGCGCTGCTTGCAAAGTCGGTGAAGTTCAAAAACCTCGGGCTTCTCATCATCGATGAGGAACACCGCTTCGGCGTGAATCACAAGGAGCAGATCAAGGCTTTGCGCAGCGAAATCGACGTTTTGACGCTGACGGCGACGCCGATCCCGCGGACGCTGAATCTGTCGATGACCGGCATTCGCGACATCAGTACGATCGAAACGCCGCCGGAGAACCGCTTTCCCGTACAGACGTTTGTGACGGAATACAACGACGCGTTCGTTGCAACGGCGCTTCAAAGGGAGCTTTCCCGCGGAGGACAGGCATTTATCGTGTCGAACCGCGTGATGACCATGGGCTCGACGCTGACGCATTTTCAGGCGCTTTTGCCGGAAGCGCGCATTGCGATGGCACACGGACAGATGCCGGAAGCGCAGCTTGAAAACACGATGATGGCGTTTATCAACAAGGAATACGACATCCTGCTCTGCTCGACGATCGTGGAAAGCGGCGTGGACATTCCGAACGCGAACACGCTCGTTGTGCTCGACGCGGATAAGCTGGGACTTGCGCAGCTCTATCAGCTTCGCGGAAGAGTCGGGCGATCGACACGCATGGCGTACGCGTATCTGACCGTGCCGCAGGCGCGCGCGGTCTCCGAAACGGCGCAGAAGCGTCTCCTTGCGATCCGCGAATTCACGCAGTTCGGCGCGGGCTTCCGCCTTGCGATGCGCGACCTTGAGATCCGCGGGGCGGGAAGTCTTTTAGGCGCGGAGCAGCACGGGCACATCACGGACGTCGGCTATGAATTCTACTGCAAACTGATGCGCTCCGCCGTTGCCGAGGCAAAGGGCGAAACGGTCGCGCCGGAGATTGAAACGACGGTCGACGTGCCGATCGACGCGTATATTCCGAAGTCGTTTCTGCCCTCGGAGCTGCACCGGCTTGCCATGTACAAGCGGATCGCGCAGATACAGGACAGCGATTCGTATACGGACCTATTAGACGAGTTCAACGACCGCTACGGCGACCTGCCCGAGCCGGTCATGACGCTGATGCAGCTTGCCCTGATCCGTGCCTACGCGCGGCGTGCGGGCTTTTCCGCCGTCACCGTGCGCGACGGAAAAACAACGCTTACTTATGACGCGTCCGCGCATCCGGACGGGATGCAGCTTCTTGCCATCCTGTCCTCGGAACCGAACCTGAAGCTTTTGGCAAACGAGCCTGCGGCGGTCCAATGGACCGACAGAAAGCTCGTTATTCGCGATTTTGTCAAAAAACTTCCACAATTAATTTACAGACTGATGCATTGCACCGACGCCGACGTCGGAGTATAATAGACAAAACGAACAGAAAGGAACTACCTTTGTTTTATGAAGATACAAAAACGGCTTTTTGCACTTCTGACGGCGGCGCTGCTGCTTTTGCCGCTTACGGGATGCCTCGTTCCGAAAGAAACGGAAACGACCGCAGATCCCACGGCGTCCTCCGGCTCCGTTGCGGCGCCGGACGGTGTAACCGCAGCGCCTTCGTCCGCAGCGTTTGACGGCGACGCGATCGCGATTGAGCTCGGCGATATCAAGATCACCGCACAGGAATTCAGTGACACGTTCGATCAGTATGTCAACTACTTCTCCTACAGCTACGGCATGGACGAAGAAATGCTCAATCAGTTCAAGGGCATGACCGAGGAATGGCTGATCGAATACTACATGCCCGAATGGAAGGCAAAGGAACTCGGTATTACGCTCTCCGCCGAGCAGGAAGCGGAATGCGCTGCAAGCGCGCAGGCGGCGGTCGATGAAGAACGCGATAAGCTGCTGTGTTACTACGGCGATCCCGAAGGGAACGTTGAGGACATTTCGAAGCTTTCCGACGAACAGCGTGAAAGTGCGCTTGCGGATATCAATGACGAGCTTTCCTATATGTACGGCGAAGGATATACCTTTGACGACTACCTTTCCATGCGGTATGACAGCGCGCTTTCGAGCAAACGCATGGCTGTGTTTTCGTCGCTTCTGGAGGAACGGTTCGCCGCAGAGAATTCCGTGGACCGGGCGGCGATCGACGAATGGTATGAAACCACGCTTGCCGAGCAGCAGCAGACGTTTACCGAAGATCCTTCAACGTATCTTGACTGCCGGAACGGCGTTGCGCTTACAGACGATCCGATCTGCCTGTTTGCGCCGAAGGAAGCCGCGCGGATCGAGATTATTTACATCCCCGCAGATAACAGCGACGCCGATAAGCTCGATGAAACCAGGACCGCGATGACGGAGCTGGAAGCTGAATACGGCGCGCTTGCACTTCGCGGAGAGAATGCAGAACGTCAGGCGGAGATCGTGACCGAATACGCAAAGCTGAAGGAAACGCTCGATGCGCTCATTGCGCAGCGCAGCGCCGGTGCAAAGGAGACCGCGGACAAGGCGTATGCGGACCTTTCGGGCGGCATGTCGTTTTCGGACGCCATGGAGCTCTATAATACGCATGATGACGAGGAAAGCGGACGCTTCGAGCAGGTCGTCTTCCTTGACGGCAGCGAGCCGAAGTATCCGGCGCTTGCCGAAGCGGCGAAATTGCTCACCGTCGGCGCTTACTCCGAACCGATCCTCGTTGACGGCGACTGCTGCATCGCGCGGCTTGTTGAGATCCTTCCGGAGGGCGTGATCGACCGCGCGTCAATCGAAGCCGAAATCGCCGAGACCGCCGAACGCGTTATCTCGAAAAACGCATGGCAGGCGCAGCAGGATGCATGGGTTGAGGAAGCAAAGGCCGCGGCTGTCTATCATCGCGAAACATATGAGATGCTGATCAATATGTACCTGAACTGACCGATTTCATAAGGAGGAGAAACCTATGATGTACTGTCCGAAATGCGGTGTTTCCCTGCCCGACGATGCAACCGTGTGCGACGCATGCGGTGCGCACATCGGCCCGATGCCCGATCCCGATTTTGATCCGCCGAAGAAGGAAAAGAAGTCCGAAAAAGCGCCGGACGTCAGGACCGCTTTCCGCAAATGGGCGGAGGATCAGGGCATGTTCTGTCTGATCGCAAAGGCCGTTGCGGTCGTGGTGATGCTGTTCTATCTGCTCACCTCGGTCGTGTATACGGTCACGCTGATCGTCGAAAAATACTCCGGCGGCGTGATCTTTTCGGAATTCTTCCTAAAGCTTCTCACCGGTCTCGTCTACGGCGTCATCATCTGGCTGCTCAGTGACGCGGTGTTGTATCTGCAAAAGCTCTATGAGATGAAGAAGAACGAAATGAAGGACAAATAACGGATCTCATTTGCGGCTGTGCCGCGCGTCAACACGGGTGTGTGAAATCACGCCCGTGTATTTATTTGCATAGTATACAGCGGACGGCCTTGCCGTCCGGAAAGGAGTATCCAATGGCTATCATTACCAATCAGGCAAACCTGACATATACCTACGGCGCGACGACAGCCTCCGTGCTGTCAAACGTGGCGACGACCGAAATGATCGCTGCGCTTTCGGCTGCGAAGCGCGTTCTGGACGAAGCATATCGCTTTCAATCCGACCTGACTTACATCCTGTCATTCGAAAACGGCGGAAGCTCCGCGATCACAAACCTTCCCGTTCTCGACAACCTCGGCGCATATACGCCGGCGGGCGGGACCGCGCCCGTACAGCCGCTGACCTACACAGGACCTGCCGCGCTGTACCTCGACGGCGTGTTCTCTGCGGAGCTTACACCCGCGGTACAGGAGGGGGGCGTGCTGTTCACAATCCCCGAGATCCCCGCAGGCTCGAATGCGCTGCTGCTTTATAAGGCGACCGTCAACGGCTTTGCGCCTCTTTTGTCCGGCAGCGAGATCGTAAACACGGCTTCGATCGGCACGACCGATCCGCTGACCGTGTCCGCAACCGTGCCCGTCGCGTCCTACGCGGACGTGACGATCACCAAGGAAATGGCGCCCGATCCCGTCTCCGCAGGCGACGCCATGACCGTTACGTTTATCATCGAGAATCGCGGCAATGAGGAAGCGACCGATCTCGTCATCACCGACGACTTCCCGCTTGCGCTGTCCGATGTCTCCGTGACCGTCAACGGCGCGCCGATCTCGGACTTCACGTTCGAGGATCACCGGCTCACACTGCCCTCCGGCATGCAGACGACCCTGTCCGTGCCTGCAGCAGCGTTCTCGCAGGACCCTGCGACCGGTGCGGTGACCGCTGTTCCCGGCAGACTGACCGTCGTCATGACCGGTACGGTCTGAGGCTCAATCTGCGCTGCATTAGGTGATATGTGAAGAAAGCCATTCCTAACATCTCCCGGATGAATCCTCACTTCATTCCATGAAATGTTCAAAGGACATGAATTGTGCCTTACGGCACATGAATTGACGGCGAAGCCGTCATAATGGTCGGTTTTCGGACGGAAAACCTTCCCCACATAATAACGCAGTTATCAATTCATGCCGCAGGCAATTCATGACGAAGTCCATTCATGCGGCGGCAGCTGCAGTTCATTCAAAGAAGGTGTTGAGATACGTCATTTCTTAACACCCTCTTTTTTTCAGTTTTCTGTTGCGTTCGGCGGAAAAAGAAGGTATGATATATGAGTATGAGTATGCATTCCTGTATTGTCGACCATATGGTCATTCCCCGTCCGGCGGACCCGCTTTCGCTGCCGGCGCTGACGCTTGCGTACCTCGGCGACACGGTCTACGACCTGTACGTGCGCACGGTGCTTGCGGAAACGCTGCGGCTTCCGATGCGCGCGCTGCACCTTGAGGCGGCAAAGCACGTATGCGCCGCGGGACAGGCGGCAGCGTACCGCCGCATCGCGGACAAGCTTTCCGAATCCGAGCAGGCGGCGTTCCGGCGCGGACGCAACGCGCATTCCGGCACCGTGCCGAAGCATGCGGACGTACGCGATTACCGCGTGGCGACGGGACTCGAAGCGTTGCTCGGCCATCTGTATCTACTGGGCGAAGACGAACGCATCGGCGAGCTGATGCGTCTTGCCCTTCAAATTGAACCCGAAAAGGAGCCCGAATCATGAGCGATCAAAGAAAAGACTACGGAAGACGCCCCGCCTCCCGGGAAACCGGTGCACGCACGCAGTACGACAAGCCCTACGGAAAAAAGCCGTATCAGGGCGAAAAAAGGAGCTACGGAAACGACGAACGCGAATACCGGAAATCCAACGCAGGCAAGCCCTACGAAGGCGAACCGCGCAAAAAGAAGCCCTATCCGGATAACGGCTATTCCAAAAAGCCGT
>CAMNHT010000040.1 GCA_946539625.1 uncultured Clostridia bacterium
GCGTGTTCCTTCTCGTTGTCCGCGGTCTTCAGAAACAGCGCGGCGATCTGCTCATAGCCGTCCTTCTTCGCCTTCGAAGCAAAGTAGGTGTACTTGTTGCGCGCCTGCGATTCGCCCGCGAACGCGGCGAGCAGGTTCTGTTCGGTTTTGGTTCCGGTATACTTGTTCATGTGTCCTCCTTGCGTGAATAAAACAAATAAAATCCATCAGATCCGGCGACATGCGCGGCGGATCCGATACTTTGCGTCGATTGCCGCCCGGTCGCCGAAGGCGACAGGCAGGCGGCGAAAACTCGTCGGAAGCCTGCTTCCGACGAAAGCGAAGCGCTTTATGCCTTCCAGAGTCCGTGCAGGTTGCAGTATGCGTAGACCGCTTCGACCTCGTCGTCGCAGCAGAGTCTGAAGCAGACTTCGGGCGCGTCGCCGGGGTTCAGGGCCTTGCGCTGATTGCCGAGCTTTGTCTGCAGGGCGACCCACTCGATGTAGTGCTCCGGCAGCATCGGATGCGCGGCGGAACCGATCTTTACGATGACTTTGTCGCCGTCGACCGTAACGACGGGAACGTGTTTTTCATGCGACGCGTCGACCGAGCCGGGCTCGATCTCCTTCATCGGCTTGCCGCAGCACATGACGGGGCAGGCTTTCTTTTTGACGATCGCGATGATCTGTCCGCAGGTTTCGCAGCGGTAGAACTTCATTTCCATAGTTGTTTCCTCCTTGATTGATTTCCTGATAAAAGTGAAAGGGATGCATCAGGTACGGCGTAACCGGCGCCACGCATAAAAACACCTCATCCGTCACCTGCGGTGACAACTTCCCCATCAAGGGGAAGGCGATGAAAACGGTCTGTTGAAATTGATTCAACAGATCGAAGCTTAAAAGCTTGAGAACCCGTAGGTATTGACCATGGCGTCGAGCTTGACGCCGGCCTTGCACTGCGGGCATTCGTGCGCCGGGAAGCTGGCGTAATCTTTCCAAAGCTTTCCGGTATCGCAGATCGCGGTGACGGGGTAGCCCGCGCACTCCTTGATGTTCGCAAGGATCGAGCAGATACCGACCGTTTCGCCGCCGTAGTAGCGGATCGCTTCGATCGCGCCGAGCGCGGTATAGCCCGTGGAAACGGACGCAGCGAGGATCAAAACATGCTTGCCGCGGATCATGGGCGCGGTGTTGTCGCGGAACAGAAGCTGGCTGCCGGTCGTGTGCTCCGGTGTGACGACGCAGATCGCGCGGCCCGCGTTCATGCTCGTGTAGCTTTGCTTAGAAAGCTCGCTTGCCATGCAGGCGCCGATGACCTCGGTCCCGTCAAGGCAGAGGATGGTATCAACGATCGTGGTTGACTTGAACCGGTTCGCCAGATGGACCGCGGCTTCGCGCGCTTCGGGCAGACAGTATTTGGTCATGGTCAGGTCCACATAGTAATTGATGTGACTGTGGCTCGTTGCAAAATGTCCCTTCGCAACACGCAGCGGAAGATTGCTGTTGTTGGGGTTGTGGTATTCCCGCATTTGAATCGACATTCCGATAAGACCCTCCTCTTATTTGTTAATCTTTATCTTAACAAAAACGGTCACGGGTGTCAATGCCGCGACCGATTTTTTTGAATCTTTATACGGATATGTTGTATTATTTATAACTGTGAAGACCGGGCAGCAGCGTGTTTACGCCGATATAGGTGAACAGCACGCAGACAAAGCCGACGACGCCGAAGATCGCGGCGGTTTTGCCGTTCCAGCCGCGTCGGATCCTCAGATGCAGATAGACGAGGTAGATGACCCACGTCACGAGCGCCCACGTCTCCTTCGGATCCCAGGTCCAGTAGCTGCCCCACGCGTTTTCCGCCCAGATCCCGCCGATGCCGATCGTGACCGTCAGAAACATCATGCCGAGCGAGACGCAGCGGTAGCTGATCGTGTCGAGCTTTTCCTTTTTCGGGATGTGCGTGTCCCAGAAGCCGCCTTCCTTCATTTTGTCGCGCAGAAGGAAGATGATCGACAGCACGAACGACACGCCGAACGCGCCGTATGCGACGATGACGGTGGATACGTGAATGCCGAGCCACGCGCTTCGAAGTGCGGGCATGAGATTCCGGATGCTGTCAACGCCGTTTGCCGCGATGACTTGGAGCTCATTGAGCTTTTGCACGCCCGCGTATGCCGCAAGCAGCAGCGTGACGGGGGAGCTGAACGCGCCGAGCACGGGGAAGTTGAATTTCAGAATGAAAGTCAGGCTGACAAGCGCCAAAGCCCAGCTGAACGCCGTGGAAAACTCGTACTGGTTTGCCATCGGAAGCCGTCCCATCGCAACGCCGCGCAGGATGATCGCCGCCGTATGCACAAGCAGCGTACAGATCTGTACGCGGATCGCAAACTTCGAAAGCGCGGGCTTTTTGACCGCGACGTACAGGAAGTAAAGGAGCATCGTGACAAAGTATGCCCCGAGCACAATCAGAAACAGAATGCTTTCCGCCCGGATCATTTCGACGCCTCCTTTCCTTTGCGCCCGCTTACGGCCTTTTCAAACTGCTCGATAAACAGCGGCGCAAGCTTTTTGCTTTTGCCGTTGACCGTCCATGTGCCGTCCCCATCCTTCACTGCCCAAAGGGTTTCCGGCACGACGTACAGCGCGAAGAACAGCCCGAGCGCGGTAAGGACCGCGCCGACCCCGACGAGCCACGCAAACGAATCCTTCTTGACGCGCAGCAGCGTATATTCGATCGGCTCGGACAGCGCGATCGCGTATGGATTCATGTCGATCACGGCGCCGGGCGCGAAGTAGGTCTTGCCGACGTCCATGTGCTGTCCGTTATAGAAGAACAGGATCTGATAGGCGGGAGCGCCGTTGTGATCCGGTTCGTACGAATTGAGAAACAGCGAAAACCCGGGCAGAAAGTCAATGGTCAGCTCCTCGCCGACGCAAAGGTCCGCGCTTTCAAACGGGACGCCGTCTTCGGCAATCGTCACGCACACGGCGTCGCCGCTTGCCGTCTGGTACAGCTTATAGCCTTCGAGTACCGCGGGGTGGTTGACGCTCGACGTGCCGCGCTGCGTTTCACCGGTTTCGGTGTTTTTGACGGTCAGCGTCGAAACATACTGTTCAATGAAGCCGGTCTCGCTGCGGTCGATCTGAAAATCCTCGATCGTGACCTCGTACGGCGTACCCTCGATCGGCTTCGTCTGCCCCGGCGTGCCGTAGACCTCGGTCGAAAACAGCGTCATCTGACCCAAAGCATAACCGAGAACGATCAGCACGATGCCGATGTGGCAGACCCACGCGCCCCAGAAACCGAGACGGTTGCGGCAGGCAAACAGCGTTTCCTTTCCTTCGACGGTCGTTTTGAGCGGGCGATAGAAGTGCAGACGGCGGAAGACCGGTTCCGCATCAACGACGCCGGAAGCGGAAGCGGTCGGCGTTTCAACAATCGCCTTCGCGGGGTCCGCGGCGTGCTTCGTCTGAAGGATCAGCGCTTTCACACGCGTCAGATTGCAGAGCAGGACAGACAGGCACAAAAGCGCTACGAGTGCGATAAACCACCAGCTCCTGAATACGTCGTCGAGCCGGAAGGCGAGGATGAACGCCGCGGTGCGCTCGGAATACGAATCCCGATACAGCGCGAACTGCTCGCCCTGCGGAACGAGACTTCCGACGACGCATGCGATCGCGACCACGATCAGAAGGATGATCGCGAACTTCATGGATGCGATAAACTTGCAGATTTTTTTCAGGATCTCCATCGGATTTGAAAGAATGCGGCAAAGGGCGGAAAACCCTTTGCCGCATGTGTGATTATTGTTTATTCGCCGAGTGCGGCAAGCAGCTGCATGCCCTCGTTGATGAGACTCTCGGCAGTTTCGAGACAACGGGTCGAAAGAGCGGAGTTGTGCGCGCCTTCGGAGTTCTCGACATAGCAGAAATCGAAGAACCACTGCGCTTTGCGATACAGCTCGCGGATCGGATCAAGCTGTTCGCTTGTCCATGCGCCGCTCTGATTTGCCGCGGCAAGCGCTTTCTTGAACTCCATGAGCAGGTTGCCGACGCGCGTCTCTTCCGCCGTGATGCGGTTCTGGATGTTCTTCACGAACGCGATCATTTCGTCCGTGTTGCTGACGCCCAGATCCTTGTGGCAGACAAGACAGCTTTCCAGCAGGGTCTTGTTCTTCAGCGGGCTCATGAGCGTATGGCTGTGGTAGATGTTCTGCGTGTCCGCATTCTGTACGACCGGCATATGGCAGTCAGCGCAGTTCAGCACGCCTGCGTGCTTGCCGAGAAGAACGGTCTCCATCTCGGGATGCTGCACCTTCAGCATCTTTGCGCCGGTGCTTTCCTGCGTCCAGTCGGAGAAGCCGATCGCCGCGAAGTAGTCGTAGGTCGCTTCCGGCGTCATGGCGTCGACGGAGCCGTGCGGCATGCGGGTCGCTTTTGTTTCCGGATCGAAGTAGTATTCGATATGGCACTGTCCGCAGGCAAGGATGCCGGGATCGATCGAAGTGAGATTGTCGCCGAGCGCAAGCTTGATGTAGCCATGCGTGACCTCAAGGTTCTCCATGGGCTGCGTGCCGTTGCCCGGGTTGTTGCCGTGGCAGGTGTAGCAGCTGACGGTTTCGGCATTGTTGCCGGTGATCTGCGCATAGACCTCGTCGAACGGGCGGGAGTAGACCCCGTCGCCCTCGTCGTTTACGAGCTTTGTGAAGTTCGGCGTCTTGCAGGTCAGGCAGTTTGCCATGCCGTGCGGACGCTTGGTCTTTGCAACGTCGGTGAGCGTGTAGTTATGTCCGCGCGCACTGCCGTAGTCCTTCGCAAAGCCGTAACCCTCGTAGATCTCGACCAGATACGGATCCAGCTCCAGATAATCGACGACCTCTTCGTTATCGGCGTTCTTGCCCCACGACACGACGATGTCGGGATAGATCGCGCTCCAGTCGGACGCCGTGATCGTTCCGTCCGCGCTCGTCGCCTTCGGCGCTTCCACCTGCTGATAGCTGATGTCTTCGCGCGAAAGCGGAGCGGATTTGTACTTGATTTCATGCTGACTGACGATGCCCGCAAGGAACAGCACGGCAATGATCACAACGACCGCGCCGATGATGAGTTTTGCAGCCTGATTGCGTTTTTCCATAGCTTATGCCTCCTTCTTTACGGGACAGGGCGGCGTGATAACGCCCACCGGGCACTTTGCGGCGCACTTGCCGCACTGTGTGCAGTTTTCATAGGTTACGTGGGCAAGGTTGCCGTCCATATGGATCGCGTCAAATTCGCACTGCCGCGTGCACAGCGTACAGCCGATGCAGCCCGCGGAGCAGACCTTCTTGACCTGCGGTCCCTTGTCACGGTTCATACATTGCACCGCAACGTGCTTGCTCTCCGGAATGAGCTCAATGATTCCCTTCGGGCACGCTTTGACGCAAAGTCCGCACGCGACGCACTTGTTGCGGTTTACGACCGCGACGCCGTCGATGATCGTGATCGCGTTCTGCGGGCAGACGGAAACGCACGATCCGAGTCCCATGCAGCCGTAGTCGCAGTCCTTGAGGTTGATGCCGGCAAGCGCCGCCGAGCGGCAGTCCCGAATGCCGACGTAGTTGCCCTGAAGACCGGACGCGGAGCAGGTGCCCTTGCAGCGGACGAACGCGATCTTGCGCTCGACAAACGCCGCGTCGGCGCCCATGATGCCGCCGATCTTTTCCGCGACGGGCGCGCCGCCGACGGGGCAGCCGTTGACCGGCGCTTCACCCGCGACGATCGCCGCCGCCATTGCGTCACAGCCGGCATAGCCGCATGCGCCGCAGTTGTTGCCGGGAAGCACTTCACGGACCTCCGCTTCGCGCTCGTCGACCGGAACGTGGAATTTCTTGCCGGTGAACACGAGCCCTGCGCCGACGATGATGCCGATCGCAGTGATGACCAGCGTGGTGATCAGAATGATAACAGGCGCGCTCATTGTCCGACCCCCTTCAATACCGTTTCGATTGCCGGCTGCAGCTCCGTGAAGCCCATGAATGCGATGGACATCAGCGCCGCCGCAAGCATAACGACCGGTGCGCCGCGCACGGGTCGGGGAAGATCCTCCTCACTGATGCGCGAACGAATACCGGCGAGCAGCACGATCGCGATCGTGTAGCCGATCGCCGTGCCGAAGCCGGAGAATACGCTTTCGATGAAGTTGTAGCCGAACTTGTCGATGTTGTCGATCGCAATGCCGAGCACCGCGCAGTTGGTGGTGATCAGCGGCAGATAGATACCGAGCGATTTATAGACCGAGGGGGATTTCTTTTTCAGGAACATCTCCACGATCTGCACGAGCGCCGCGATAACGAGGATGAAGACGATCATCTTCATGAACTCCAGATGCAGCGGAACGAGGATCCCGGTGTACAGGAGGGAAGCGACCGCGGACGCGATCGTAATGACGAAGATAACCGCGCCGCCCAGGGACGCCGACGCCTTGATCTTTTGCGACACACCGAGGAACGAGCAGATGCCGAGGAACTGATTCAAAACGACGTTGGAGATCAGCGCGTTCAGAATGACGATCAATACTAAGCGGATCATTTTGCTTCCTCCTTTGCTTGTTCACAGCGCATGGCGCAGGTTGCGCAGCAGCCGTTGCAGCCGTCGCTTTCGACGAGCTCGCGCTGGCGCGTCTTGATACCGATCGCATTCATGATAATGATGAACAGTGCAATCACCATGAACGCTCCCGGCGGCTGGATCATGATGCCGACCGCGTATTCCTGCGGGAATACGGTAAGCCCGAACACGGTGCCTGCGCCTAAAAGCTCACGCACAAGACCCGCAAGCGTCAGGGCGACGGTGAAGCCGAGGCCCATGCCGATGCCGTCCATGACCGAAAGTCCGGGGGTATGCTTGTTCGCGTACGCTTCCGCGCGGCCCAGAATGATGCAGTTTACGACGATCAGGTCGATGTAGACGCCGAGCGCCGCGTCGACGGAAGGCAGGTATGCCTTGATGAGCAGCTTGACCACCGTAACGAGCGAAGCGACGATGACGATGTAGGCAGGCAGTCTGACTTCATCGGGGATCACGTTGCGCATCACGGAGATCAGGAAGTTCGAAAGGACCAGGACCGCCAGCGACGAGAGACCCATGGTGATGCCGTTGATCGCGGCGGTCGAAACCGCCAGCGTCGGGCACATGCCGAGCATCAGGACGAGCGTCGGGTTTTCCTTAATGAGGCCGTTGTACAGCCGTTCCAGATATTGATTCTTCATTTTATCTGCCTCCTCCCATGATCACGGTTTGGAAGAAGTCGAGGCCCGCGTTGACGGCGTTCAGTACCGCCTTCGAGGTGACGGTCGCGCCGGAGATCGTGTCGACCGCGGAGGTATCCGTCTGACCGACAAACTGATCCTTGAACGCGGGTTCGTCCGCCTTGGAGCCCTTGCCGGGCGTTTCATTCAGCTCGATGAACGCGATCTTTAAGATTCTGCCGTCCGGATCGAGACCGAGCGCAAGCTTCAGAGGCGGATTGTACGCGTTCCGGTTGGTGACGGAGAAGACGTAGCCCGCGGTATTGCCGTTTGCGTCGACCGCTTCGTACACTTCCTCGATGACCGTTGTGCCGAACTTGCCCGCGCCGTAGGTGCCGCCTTCGAGCGCTTCCAGCGTCTTCTGCGCGGCGTCGATCTCCTTGAAGTCGGCGGCGTTCTCGCACACGATCTTAAAGGATTCACGCTTCTTTGCAAGCTCTGCGGCCGCGATCGGATCCTTGGTCATCGAAAAAACGCCGGAGAGCGCAACACCCGCGAGCGCGGCGATGATCGTCAGCGCGATAACGGGCTTCGGAATGCGCTTGAAAAGCGGCGGTTTGACGACGCCCGCGGCCTTATCGATCGCGCTCTTGCGATACGCGTAGGGCTTCGGAACGATGTACAGGTCAATGAGCGGCGTAAACAGGTTCGCGATGATGATCGAATAGCTGAAGGAGTCCGCGCTCTTTCCGAGGATGCGGAACAGCGCGCCGAGCACGCCGATGAGACAGCCGTAAACGAGCTGCCCCAAGCGGCTCACAGGAGAAGTGGTGTAGTCGGTCGCCATGAAGAACGCGCCCATGATGACGCCGCCGCTGCAAAGCTGCGCGGCAAGGTAGACGGGATCGAACCCGTGTCCGCCGAACAGGGCGAGGCAGAGGGTGAATCCGCCGACGACCGAGAAGCAGATCTCGCCGTGAATGACGTCCAGTCCCCACAGCACGAGACCGCCGACCAGAAGCGCCAGGATCGAGCTTCCGATGACGCCGCCCGCGGTGCCGAGGAACATCTTCGTCACGTTGACCATGCTGCCCGCCTTGAGCATCGCAACGGGCGTTGCGGAGGACAGCGCGTCCATGCCGAGCGCGTTGACGCCGGGGTAATTCGTCATGCCGTTACTAAACGACAGGAGCAGGAAGCAGCGTGCAGCAAGCGCCGGGTTGATGAAGTTCTTGCCTAAGCCCCCGAAGCAGCACTTGACCACGAGGATCGCAAACACGGAGCCGACGATCGGAAGGACCACCGGCGTCTGCGGCGAAAGACACAGGGCAAGCAGCAGACCGGTGACAGCCGCGCTGCCGTCCCAGATCGTGATCTTGCGTCGCGTTGCGAGGCAGAACAGAAGCTCGGTGAGCATTGCGGAGCCGACCGACGCAAGGATGATCCAAAGCGCGTTTAAGCTATGGAACTTCACCCAATGCACGACCACACCGATCACGGCGGCAGGCGCGAGCGCCAGGAGCACGATCATCATGATAAACGGCGTCGTCCAGCGATCGCGTACGTGCGGACCGGCCGAAAGATTCAATCTTTGATTCATTTCTGACCTCCCTGTGCCGCACGCTTGCGTGCCATGATCTCCGCCTTGGTTTGTTTGAACGTCTGGGTCA
>CAMNHT010000041.1 GCA_946539625.1 uncultured Clostridia bacterium
TGCCGCCCTGTGCATCGAACTCGCCTGCAAAAAGTTGTGAGAGCATGGGGTGGAAGAAGGCCGTTATTGTTCACCTATTTACAGACTTTTCTTCACACGCTCATCCCCGATGATCGCGCCGAACATTTCGCTTTCTCCTTCCGATTGTTTTCAGCATCATTATACCGGCTTTCCGTCATGCTTTGGTAAACCGGCAGGTGACAAATGATTACAGCCGCTTCAGCGGCACGCGGGTTGCGATCGTTCTCGGCGTCGGGAGCTTGTCAAAGCGAATGACGTAGGCATTGTGATCCTTGTCCAGATCCAAAATCGTTCCCTGACCGAGGATTGTGTGCTCTATACGCGTGCCGATCGGAAGAAGCTGCGAATCATCGTTCTGCAGGCGCTGCCCGGCATTTTGGATATAATTACGGGCGTCACGGATCAGGCCCTCCTCAAGAGGGCTCGTGTATTCCAGCAGATCCTGCTCGATGTCAAGGAGAAATCTGGAAGGATAGCGCGGCGTGCTGTCGAGGTTGAGCCCGTCCGCCTCGGAGATAAACAGCCGCTTCTCCGCGCGTGTCATCGCTACAAACGCAAGGCGGCGTTCCTCCTCCATCCCCTCGATCGTTCGGACTTTGCGCGACGGGAACACGCCCTCGTTCATGCCGATCAAAAACACGTACGGAAATTCCAATCCCTTTGCCGCGTGAACCGTCATGAGCTTCACCTTGTCGCCGGGTTCGATCGCGTCTGTATTCGTAAACAGCGCGACGTGGGAAAGATAATGCTCCAGCGTCACCTCTTCGCCGCACGTCGTTTCATAATCGTACACGGATTGCTTCAGCTCGGCAAGGTTGTCCAGCCGTTCCTGGCTCCCCTCCGTGCGAAGCGTCGCCTCATATCCGCTTTCATCCAGAATCGAAGAGAGAACTTCGGAAACGGGACGTCCGGCATAGGTTGCCGCGAAGCGCTCAATGAGCTTGACGAACTTCTCCGCCTTCGTCCCCTTGAAAATGTCCTGATCGAGGTTATGCAGGAGTGCGTCGTACAGGGTGCATCTGTTCGCCTGCGCGTACTCCTCGAGGAACTTCATTCGGCGCTGTCCGATATTCCGCTTCGGCGAATTCACCACGCGGCGGAAGGACAGATCGTCCTTATAGGCGATCATGCGAAGATAGCTGAGCGAATCCTTGATCTCCATCCGCGCAAAGAACTGCACGCCGCTGTAGATCGTATAGGGCAGCTTTGCTTTCAGAAGCACCTCTTCCACCTGCCGCGTCAGATAATGTGCGCGGTAAAGGACAGTCATATCCCTGTACGGAACACCCTGCTCGTGCAGCGCGTGCATCTGCGTGACGATCCACTTTGCTTCCTCCTCCGCGTTCCTTGCGTGATGGCATAAAACGGACGCCCCGTGCGGCTGCATGGATACAAGATCCTTTTTGATTCGATCCCTGTTGTTTGCGATCAGCGAATTGCAAACGGCGAGGATCTCCGGCGTCGAACGATAGTTTTCGTTCATCATGACGGTTTTCGTGCCCGGGAACTGCCGATCGAAATCGAGCAGATACTTCACGTTCGCGCCGCGCCACGTATAGATCGTCTGATCCGGATCGCCGACGATGAACAGATTCCTGTGATAGCCGCACAGAACCTCCATCAGCTCATACTGGAGCCCGTCGATGTCCTGAAACTCGTCGATCATGATATACTCAAGCCGCTTCTGCCACTTCTGCCGGATGTCCTCGTGTTCCCGGAAGATGTAAAGCGTGAACTTGATCAGATCGTTGTAATCCAGTCCGAAGCACTTCTTTTGCTGATACAGATAGCCGTAGAACAGAATATCGTTCGTGCCGACTGCGTTCATGTATTTCTCATGCAGCGCGTCCAGAGACAGGTTAATGAGATCCAGATAGTATTCGGGCTTTTTGAACAGCTTCTGGATCTCGAACATATCGCGGGCGTTCGAAAACGTCATATCCCTGAGCGTCAGTCCGCGCTCCTCATAGATGATCCGGAGCATATCGTCGATGTCCGAATTGTCGAGCACGAGAAAGCTCTTCGGGTACTGCACCGCGTAGCTGTCCTCCTGCAGCACGGACACGCAGAAGCCGTGGAAGGTGTTGATGTATCCGGTGTCGTTGTCGCCCGTGAGGTTATGGATGCGCTGCCGCATCTCGTTTGCCGCCTTGTTCGTAAACGTGACGCAAAGAATGTTGCCCGGGAGAATGCCGAAGTCGTTCACCAGATACGCAAATCGGTGCGACAGTGCCCGCGTTTTTCCCGAACCGGCGCCCGCGATCACGCGAATAACCCCTTCCGTGGAGGTGACGGCTTCCAGTTGTGATTGGTTTAAGATCTCTTTGTCCATTTCGGCACTTCCCTGTCCTTATTCTTTGCGGATGACACTTCGTCTCCTCTTATCATACCTTCTTCGGCACCGGCTTTCAAGTCTTGTTTCTCTCCGCAGTATAATCCGCCTCAATGGTATTTGTCGTAGTAGTCCTCCGCATCCTCCAGATCGACGAAGTCGTCCCAATGATCGTAGTAGAAGTCGTCGGCGTGCGCGTAGTCGGAGGCGTTGTAGGGATCGCTTTTCGGCTTTGACGTCGTCTTCGGCTTGCGCGTCGATTTCGCCGCGGACGTCGGCTTTTGGGTTGCCGGTTGATACGTCGATTGCGGACGATAGGTGCGTCTGTTCGAATCGGACGAGCTTGTTGAATACGTCCGGCTGCTGCCGGCAGAGTCTGCGATCAAGAGGATCAGCACGATCACAATCGTGACGATTCCGCCGAATGAAATGCGATTGCCCATTTCTGTTCTCCTTTTCGCTTTCTTTGGTGCTGCTTGAAATTGGGGAGCGGGATCGGATGAGGTGTGTGAAAGGTGTTTTTTTCCGATCCCGTCCCCAAACGTGGGTTTACAGGGTGATCGTCTGCTCGCTGCGCCTGATCATCTCAAAGAAACGATCCGCGTCGATCAATACGAAGTCGCGGGAAAGATCCAGATCGCCGTGCTGTGACATCACCGAAAGCGTGACGGCAACGGCAAGCAGGTGCTTGCAGAGTCCCGGGTACGGACAGCCGCAATACGCTTCTTCGATGGCATTGTCACGGATACGGAAATCCAGTTCGTACCAGTGCTCGCCTTCCACATACGCATGGCCGACGCCGTCCCGCACCGAAATATAGCCGATCCTGCCGCTGCCGCAGTAGTTGAGCGCGCGCCCGAAAACGGCTTTGTCGACGCCTTCCGCATTGTGCGGATCGTCCAGAGGGATCTCGTAGCCGTCACCGTAGATGATCTCATCATCCTCATCCTCTGCCGGCTCCTCCGGCGGCATCACCCATGTACGGAATCCTTCGGGTGAGAGCGCATCGGCGTCATAGCTTATCATCTTGTCCGCAACCGGCTTGTAGGTACCGTGGATCGACGTCTGCGCAAGCGCGATCACGCGCTCATAGTCGGACGCCTTGATCCGAAACTTCGTGGACACCGCGTTCACGATTCCCGCCTCGCCTGCGCGTTTGCCGCTGACAAACACGCGATCGCCCGGCTTGAGATCGAACCGATCGTTGTAATACGTCAGCTCATATGCGGCGTCGTCAAAGTGCACCCGCACAAGGGATTTCACCGCAGTCTTCGGTTCTTCCGCCTGCGGGATCACCGCTTCCGTCTTTTCCATATCATCTCTGCCGAATCCCATCGTTCTCATCTTTTATTCCTCCCGATCGTCGCTCTCGTCGAATCCCCACGGATCCGGTTCCTTCTCTTCCCCGCCGAACATCACTGTGTATGCCATTGCCGTCTCGATGCCGTCCAGCCTGCCGTCGCCGTTCAAATCAAAAAGATCGTAGATACCGTCAAACACTGCCTTGTCCTCCTTTTCAGATCACGTCCCGCATCGCGTATGCGGCTGCCAGTTCTCTCGCGTACCGTCTTACGTTTCGAATCCGCTTCTTCCCGTCGTACACCGCTTTTTCGGAGAGTTCCTTTTCGTTCCAAACGCCGCCGCGCTGTTCCTCCACGAGGCGGTTGCAGATGGCGTCGTACTCCGTCATCTGCTCCCTGCGGCTTTGGCACTGCAGGTAGGGATCGTAATGATTCACCTGTCTGAGATCATCGTACTCGAAGACGTCCACTTCCCTGACCGACAGGATCGCGTCCTTATGATCGTGCTTCACGCGGGGCATCGTCCTTGTCGCCGCGGCCGCTTCCGACGCCGTCTCTGCCCTGACGGCAAACCCGATCGGGATATAAAACCTTCTGCCGACGTGTCCGCACTTTGCCGTTACCTCATAGTACCGCATGGTGAACCTCCTCTTAAAGATGAATTTTGCCGAAGTAAGGCCTCTTATTTCCTTTCTTCGGCTCTATTCTCGCACACCATCTATCCGTTATTTCGGACAGGAAGCTGCCGTATCGATCCAAACGGTCGGGTCTGCAATGATGATTCTATTTGCCCGCAATGCCATGTACCCGGCAAAGCCGTGATGCGAGATTGTGATGCGGCGCTATGAGATTGTTATACGGCGAATCCGTCGGTTTTCTGCAGTCCCGAAATACAAAGCCCTCCTGTTCTGCGTTCTCCGAAACCGATCACAGGCGGCTTTGCCGCCAAGACAGACATTGATGTTTCCTTTTGTTTTGAGCAGGTTCCGAATGGTTCGCATATTTGTGTCCTCCTTAGCGTTTGCCTGTTCGGAGCACACAAAAGCACCCATCGTTACCGACGGGTGCCGACAGTCGCTGCAGATCAAATCACAGGCAGCAGTCTTTCCTGTATTTCTTTTGCGCAATGCAGGACAGGAAGCTCACGTTGGCGAAGCAGGCGTCCGAGCTGTGTAGTTGCGCAGCGTTCATATTCGGATACTGCGTCCTCATAGGAAAGGCGCAGCGTGGACAGGTGGAAGCAGTCGATCTCGTCCTCCGTCAGATGCTTCTCGCCGAAGGATCGGACCTTGCAAAGGAAATAGTGGTTGATGTTGTGCCGGTGGATCAGGTTATAGTAATCGCTGACAACGCCGATCTTTTGAATCACGTCCACGTCCGCGCCGAGCTCTTCGGAAAGCTCGCGTCGGATCGCCGCGATAAGGTCCTCCCCCGGCTCCACGCCGCCGCCGGACGTTTCGATCAGCGTCGCTTTTCCGAACTGATCGTCGCGCCGAACGCGTACGAAATAAAAATACCCCGCGTCGTCAAACACGATCGCGCGGACGATCGGCCGGTCATGGTCGGTAAAGGTAAACGGCCACTCTGTGTCGGTATATTCCCAGAACTGTTCCGTATCGTGATTCATTTGTGCTCCTTTCGTTTCTTCGGCTTCGGCGCGGGCAGATCGGATGCGATCGTTTCGATCACGCGGCAGGTCAATTCAGCGTTGTCAACGTCCGCGGTCAGCATCTCCTTCGCGCCTTCGTACGGAATATCCCGTTCGACGTTTTGCATCAGCGCAAGCGCAGACGCGGTCGGTTTCAGAAGAAGCCGGTCGTCGTAGATTCCGCCCACGACCTTGCCATGGCAATACAGCACGTATTCGCCCATCATTGGGCGCACCGATACGTCCCCGAGCGCGGACAGCTGTTCCAAAACGAACCGTACAAACTCTTTTGATGAAGCCATCTGAACCTCTCCAGTCACCGTCTTGATTCCAGTTTTTTGAGCATCGGCGCGACCGCCAGCGTACCGAGAATCAGCACGGCTACGCCCGCCGCCGTGATCGCGGACAGCATGATCCAATGCCGCACCGTCAGCTCGTATACGTTAAGTGCAAACACGTTCGGCAAAAACGCGACGGCACATACAAGTCCGACGCTCATCAATACGCAAACTGCGATCCGCAGCTTCGAAAACGGACGGCAGGTCAAAATCAGGTTGCCGAGTCCGATGACCCCTGCCGACAGCACCGCCATCGTGGAAGCGATTTCGTCCGGTGTGCCGTAATAGTCAGCGATCATTGCCGACAGCGCGCAGCACACCACGCCCGCCGCGCCCGGCGCGGCTTTCAAAAGTACGCGCTTGAGAAAATGTCCCGAAGCGCGCTCATTGCTCGGCTCCAGCGCAAGGAAGAACGACGGCGCGCCGACTGTCAGCATACTGATCAGCGTCAGATGGATCGGCTGGAACGGATAGTGCAGCGGCAGAAACAGCGCGATCAGGATGTTCAGCAAACTCAGCACAAACGAGTACAGCGTCTTCTGCAGAAACAGCGACGCGGTCCTCGTGACGTTGCCGATGACCCTGCGCCCCTCCGCAACCACGGCAGGCAGCGCATGAAAATCCTTATTCAAAAGTACGATCTGCGCGGCATGCTCGGTTGCCTCCGCGCCGCCCGCTATCGCGATGGAGCAGTCCGCCGCCTTCAAGGCCGGGATGTCGTTGACGCCGTCGCCGGTCATGGCGACGTGATGTCCTTCCGCCTTCAGCGCCTGCACGAGGATCCGTTTCCGATCCGGCGTCAGCCGCCCGAAGATCACGCTGTTCTTTGCGGCGGAGCGAAGCGCCTCATCCGAAAGCGCGGCGCAGTCCACATACCTGTCGCAGTCTTTGAGTCCGAGCATGCGCGCCGCTTTGGCGACGGTGCGCGGGTCGTCTCCGCTCATGATCCGAACCGATACGCCCTCATGCCTAAACCATTCAAGTGTTTCCTTTGCGTTTTCGCGAAGCTTTTCTTTCAGCAGTACCAAGCCCAAAAGGCGCGTGACCGGCGGCAGCGTTTCGCCGTTGATCTCTCCTTCCGCCTCCGCAAGCAGCAGTACGCGATACCCTTCCTCCGCCGCGTGCAGCGCTTCCGGAACGGGTTCTTCCGTCACGAACGACGGCGCGCCGAGGATCAGTGTTTTTCCGTCCGGAAACGATGCGGCGGATTTTTTGCGTGCCGAGGAGAACGGCAGGACTGCCGTCTCAGATGCCGGCTTTTTTCCGATTGCCGCGGCGATCGCCTGCAGTGTGCCGGAGCTTGCTTCAAACGCCGACAGAAACGCCGCGGTTTTTGTGCGAAGTTCCTCTTCCTCCGCCTGAAGCGGGATGAACCCGTCGAATGTCATTTCACCGGTGGTCAGCGTGCCCGTCTTATCCACGCAAAGCACATCCGCGCGCGCGAGCGTTTCAATGCCGAACAGCTCCTGCACGAGCGTTTTCTTCCGTCCGAGCTTGATCACGCCGACGGTCAGAGCAACGGAGGTCAGAAGGATCAGTCCTTCCGGGATCATTCCGATCATGGCGGCGACCGCTTTCGGGATCGCGTCGGCGATCGGGGATTTCAGCAAAAAGTATTCCTCGAGAAACAGAATGACGCCGATCGGAACAAGGAGCTTGCTGACGAGAGAAACGAGCTTGTTGAGCTCCGTCATCAGTTCGGAACGAGGCGAACGAATGCGCTTTGCGTCACGCATCAGCCGCGCGGCATACGCCTGATCGCCGACCGCGATGAGCTGCGCGGTCACCCGTCCTTCGGTCAAAAAGCTTCCCGACATCAGAAGCTCGCCGGGTTTATGCGCAACCGGTTCGCTCTCGCCGGTCAGCAGCGATTCGTCGGCAGCGCATATTCCCTCCGTGATCACGGCGTCCGCCGGGATCTGATCGCCCATGCGGAACACCGCGAGATCACCAAGCACAAGCTCGTCCGGCGGGCACTTCCATTCTTTCCCGTCACGAATCGCGCGAACGGTCCGAGTATCCAGAAGACGAAGCTTGTTCAGCATGGCGCGGGCGCGAAGTTCCTGGATCGTACCGATCAGTGTGTTCGAGAACACCACGCCCAAAAAGAGCATGTTGCGCCAGGAGCCTACCAGTGCAAGACAAGCCGCAAGCACGAAATTCAGAAGGTTGAACAGCGTAAAGAAATTGTCCGAAAAGATCCGTGCAGGGCTTTTGCCCGGCTGCGCTGTCTGTCGGTTGCCGCTGCCGGATGCGGCGCGCCTTTCTGCCTCCCGGGACGACAGTCCCTCCGGCGGCGTCATGACCGTCCCTTCGGGCGGCGCCGTCGGAATACGCAGCGCGGCAGTATCCGATTTTTGCTTATTCCGGTATCTTTTCATGCGATCTTTCCTTTGACATTGTTTACAGTATAATACACTTGTCCGAAAAAAACAATCTCGGTATGCGTATTGCCGCATCGAAAAAAGGCGAAGAATCCCGGCTGCGATTTGCTCCGATTACCGCAGATTTCGCATAAAAATACAATTTAGGGCTTTCAAAACCAAGCAAGATGTGGTATAATATATTAGAATACGGGTATTCCCGTAAAAGAAGGAGGATGCGCATGATAATTCAGAAGCCGGCTGTCGCCGGCACGGTGGAATCCAGCGACGCGCTCGTTTCGGTTGAGCCCGGCGACGGCAAGATCGAACTGACGCTGACATCGAGCGTGATGAATCAGTACGGACGTCAGATCCGCGATACCATACTGGAAACGCTCAATCGGCTGGACGTCAAAAGCGTGAAGATCAACGTGGTGGACAAAGGTGCATTGGACTGCACGCTGAAGGCGCGCGTGGAATGCGCGGTGTTCAGAAGCAGCGACGCGTCCGAAAAGGACATTCCGTGGGGAGGTGTGGTGAGATGATCCCGAGACCCCGACCCGAACGGTTCCGTCTGCGTCGGACCATGATTTTCATGAGTGCGCAGAAACCCGGTCTCATCAAGGACGCGTACATCTACGGCGTCGACAGCATCATGCTCGACCTTGAGGACGCCGTTGCCGAGAATCAAAAGGACGCAGCGCGC
Source organism: uncultured Clostridia bacterium (assembly GCA_946539625.1). The sequence continues at coordinate 8,710 of CAMNHT010000041.1, forward strand.
TTCTCGCTGTACCACGCGTTGAAGACGATCGACTACGGCGATACCGAGGTCATCGTCCGCATCAACGGACTCGATACCCCGCATTGGCAGGAAGATATCCGCGTGTGCGTCGCGGGCGGCGCGGACGGCATCC
>CAMNHT010000042.1 GCA_946539625.1 uncultured Clostridia bacterium
TCATGTGGCGCTTCGCATCCTCAACGCCCTTGCGGACCGCTTCGGGGATTTCCACGGCCTTGCCGAGACCTACGCCGACCTTGCCGTTCTCATTGCCGACGACCATCAGTGCGGTGAACCGGAAGTTCTTACCGCCCTTAACGACCTTCGCAACGCGGTTGATAGCGACGAGCTTTTCCTTATACTCGGGAACTTCGCGCTCGAATTTTTTTTCTCTGTCGTTTCTCATTTCGTTTTCCTCCTTAGAAGTCCAAGCCGGCTTCTCTTGCGCCCTCGGCCACCGCCGCTACACGACCGGTGTAGAGGTAACCGCCGCGATCGAAAACGACCTTCTTAACGCCCTTTTCAAGCGCACGCTGCCCGACCAGTTTGCCGACGAGCTTGCTCGCTTCGGTCTTGGTCTTATCATCAAGCTGAGCCTTGAGTTCTGCATCCAGCGTAGAAGCAGCAACCAGAGTGTTACCCGTGGTATCGTCGATAACCTGCGCGTAGATGTGGTTGGTGCTGCGGTACACGTTCAGACGCGGACGTTCCTCGGTACCGTTCAGATCTCTGCGCTGGCGATGGTGGCGAACCTTGCGAACCGCATTCTTATCGATCTTAGAATACATTCTATGTTACTCCTTTCTACCTTACTTACCGGTCTTGCCTTCCTTGCGGCGGACGAACTCGCCCTCATAGCGGATGCCCTTGCCCTTGTAGGGTTCCGGCTCACGCGTGGCGCGGATGTCTGCGGCAACCTGGCCGACCTTCTGCTTGTCGATGCCCTTCACCGTGATCTTGGTGGGAGCGGGGGTTTCAAACTCGATGCCGTCCATCTTCGCAAAGCGAACGGGGTGAGAATAACCGACGTTGAGGACCAGGTCCTTGCCGTCCATCTGGGCTCTGTAACCGGTACCGACGACCTCAAGCTTCTTTTCAAAGCCGGTCGTCACGCCGACCACCATGTTGTTGATGAGGGTACGGGTGAGGCCGTGCAGCGAGCGATGCAGCTTATCATCGCTGGGACGCTTGACGGTCAGCACGCCGTTTTCCTGTTCGAGGATCATCTCAGGCGAAAACGACTGCGTCAATTCGCCCTTGGGCCCCTTCACGGTGACGCTGTTGTGTTCGCCAACCGTGATTGTCACGCCGGCGGGAACAGCCACCGGATGTTTTCCGATTCGAGACATTCTGTATATTCCTCCGATTTATTACCAGACGTAAGCGAGCACTTCGCCGCCGACGCCGAGCTTTCTGGCTTCCCGATCGGTCATAACGCCGCGGGAGGTGGACAGGATCGCGATACCCATGCCGCCGAGGACCTTGGGGATCTCATCCTTGCGGGCATACACGCGCAGACCCGGACGGGAGATGCGCTTGATGCCGACGATGACGCGCTGCTTGTTGGGGCCGTATTTGAGCTTGATGCGAATGGTCTTGACGATACCGTCCTCGACGACCTCATAGCCCTTGATGTAGCCTTCTTCCACAAGGATCTCCGCGATCGCCTTCTTGATCGAGGAAGCGGGGACGTCGACCGTCTCGTGCTTCGCGACCAGCGCGTTGCGGATTCTGGTAAGCATATCTGCAATAGTATCTGTCATGGTTCTTTCCTCCTGATTACCAGCTTGCCTTGCGGACGCCGGGGATGTTGCCCTTGTACGCTTCTTCACGGAAGCACACGCGGCAGATGCCGTACTTGCGAAGGACCGCATGCGGACGACCGCAGATACGGCAGCGGGTGTAAGCGCGGGTAGAGAACTTGGGGGTTCTCTGCTGCTTCAGCTTCATGGATGTCTTTGCCATAGTGGTTCCTCCTTCTTAGTCCTGAACGAACGGCATACCGAGCAGAGCAAGCAGCTCGCGCGCTTCTTCGTCGGTCTTGGCGCTGGTAACGAACACGATGTTCATACCGCGGACCTTGTCAACGTCGTCATAGTTGATCTCGGGGAAGATCAGCTGTTCACGGACGCCCATTGCGTAGTTGCCGCGACCGTCGAACGACGTGTCGGACACACCGCGGAAGTCGCGGACGCGGGGCAGAACGATGTTCATCAGCTTGTCAGCGAAGTAGTACATTCTCTCGCCGCGCAGGGTGACCTTTGCGCCGATGTTCATGCCTTCACGAACTTTGAAGTTTGCGACGGACTTCTTCGCCTTGGTGACGACTGCCTTCTGGCCGGCGATCGTGGAGAGCTCCGCGACTGCCTTTTCGATGCCCTTCGGGTTGTCCTTCTCCGCACCGAGACCCATGTTGATGATGATCTTCTCGAGCTTCGGGATCTGCATCACGTTCTCATAACGGAACTTTTCCTGCAGAGCCGGAACGACTTCTTCTTTATACTTGGTCTTCAGACGGGATGCGCCGCTGAAAGGCTTTGCCTGTGCCGCCGCCTTCTTCTTCGGAGCAGCCTGTGCAGTTTCTTTCTTTGCCATTGTTTATCTCCTTCGTCTTAGTCCATGACCTTGCCGCACTTCTTGCAAACGCGGACTTTCTTGCCGTCAACGATCTGATGGGCAACGCGGGTCGCCTTGCCGCACTTCGGGCAGACCATCATGACGTTGGACACATCGATCGTGCCCTCGGTCTCGATCCGGCCGCCGGCCTCGCCCTGACGGCGCGGCTTGACGTGCTTGGTGATCATGTTCGCGCCCTGCACCGAAACGCGGCCCTTTTCGGGATACGCGGTGAGGACCTTGCCCTGCTTGCCCTTATCCTGGCCGGAGATCACAACGACGGTATCGCCTTTTTTCACATTCAGTTTTGCCATGTCGCTTTCCTCCTTACAGCACTTCGGGTGCGAGAGAGACGATCTTCATGTAATCCTTCTCGCGCAGCTCACGGGCGACCGGCCCAAAGATACGGGTGCCCTTCGGCTGCTTCTGGTCGTTGATGATGACGCACGCATTGTCGTCGAAACGAATGTGGCTGCCATCGGGACGGGACGTTTCGCTCGTGGTACGAACGACGACCGCGCGTACAACGTCCTTCTTCTTCACGGCGCCGCCCGGAGCTGCGGTCTTAACCGCGCACACGATCACGTCGCCGATGCCTGCGAACTTCACCTTGGAGCCGCCGAGTACGTGAATGCACTGTACTTCCTTGGCGCCGCTGTTGTCCGCGACCTTCAATCTGGTTTGAGGCTGAATCATTTTATCTTATCCTCCTCATTACTTCGCTTTCTCGATGATCTCGACAAGACGCCATCTCTTGTCCTTGGAGATCGGTCGAGTTTCCATGATGCGGACGGTATCGCCGATGCCGCACTGGTTCTCTTCGTCATGCGCCTTGAACTTGCGCGTACGGTTGACCATCTTGCCGTACAGGGGATGGCGAACCTTGGTCTTGATGGCGACGACGATCGTTTTGTCCATCTTATCGCTGACAACGGTGCCAACGCGGGTTTTACGATATCCTCTCATTTCCATAGTTCCGATTCCTCCTTATTCGGCGTCCTGACCGAGCTCGCGGGCGCGAAGAACGGTCTTGATACGGGCGATGTCCTTCTTGCATGCGCTGATGCGGGAAGGATTGCTGATCTGTCCGGTGACGGACTGGAAGCGAAGATTGAACAATTCGGCTTTCAGATCCTTTTCCTGCTTGAGCAGCTCTTCAACGCTCATGCTCTTGAGCTTATCTGCCTTCATTGTTATTCTCCTTTCTCCTCAGTCTCGGTCTCTTTCTTGACGATCTTGCACTTGAGCGGCAGCTTGTGCATCGCAAGACGCAGCGCCTCGCGAGCGGTGAAGTCGTCGACGCCCGCGATCTCAAACATCACGCGGCCGGGCTTCACAACCGCCACCCAGTATTCGGGGGAACCTTTGCCGGAACCCATTCGGGTTTCAGCGGGCTTTTCGGTAACGGGCTTGTCGGGGAAGATCTTGGTCCAAACCTGACCGCCACGCTTGATATAACGGGTCATCGCAACACGGGCCGCTTCGATCTGGTTGCTGGTCACCCATGCGGGATCCAGCGCGACGAGACCGTAATCGCCGTAGGTCACGGTGTTGCCGCGATGCGCGGCACCCTTCATGCGGCCGCGGAACACTCTGCGGCGCTTTACTCTCTTCGGCATTAACATATTATTTGCCTCCTTCCGAGCGCTTTGCACGCTTCAGAACTTCACCCTTGTAGATCCAGACCTTGCAGCCGATTCTGCCGTACTGCGTGCTGGCTTCCGCAAAACCGTAATGGATGTCCGCGCGCATCGTCTGCAGCGGGATCGAACCATCGTGGTAACCTTCGCCTCTGGCGATTTCGGCGCCGCCCAGACGACCGGAGCAAGCGAGCTTAATGCCCTTCACGCCCGGACGCTGCATAGCGCGCTGCATCGCCTGCTTCATTGCGCGGCGGAAGCTGATACGCTTCTCGATCTGCGCGGCGATGTTCTCGGCCACGAGCTGTGCATCGGAATCCGCATCGCGGACTTCCATGATGTTGACCGCAACGGGCTTGCCGATCTCGGCCGCGACGGACGCTTTGATCTCTTCGATGCCTGCGCCGCCCTTGCCGATCAGCATACCGGGACGCGCGGTGTAGATGCCCACGCTGATCTTGCCGGTCGCACGGTCGATAACGATGCGGGAAATGCTCGCGCCGAAGTATTTCTTCTTCACGAAATCACGGATCTTGCGGTCCTCGACGAGGCAGTCCGCGAAGTCCTTCTTCGCAGCATACCAATGTGTGTTCCAATCGCGAATCACACCAACGCGGAATCCGTTCGGATTAACTTTCTGACCCATACTGTCCTCCTCTTATTTGACCTGATCCAAGATGATCGTGATGTGGCTCGTGCGCTTGCGAATCGGGGAAGCGGAGCCACGCGCTCTTGCGCGATAGCGCGCCAGCGTCGGACCTTGGTTCGCATAAACCTCGGCGACATACAGATCGTCGCGGTTCATGTCGAGGTTGTTCTCCGCGTTCGCAACGGCGGAGTTCAGGAGCTTCAGCACGGGCTCGCTCGCGGCCTTGGGGGTGTACTCCAGGATCGCGGCAGCTTCCTTGACGCTCTTGCCGCGGATCATGTCGATGACGATCTTGACCTTGCGGCTGGAGATCCGGATATAACGGGCGATTGCGTGCGGACGCTTGTCGGCCGTTTCATGACGGCGAGCCGTCTTTTCTCTCATTCTGGTTGCCATTTTCGTTCCTCCTTATTTCGCGCCCGTGGTTTTCTCGGAGCCTCTGTGGCCGCGGAACGTGCGGGTGGGGGCGAACTCGCCCAGCTTATGTCCGACCATTTCCTCGGTGACATACACCGGAACGTGCTTCTTGCCGTCGTGTACGGCGATCGTGTGACCGACGAACTCCGGGAAGATCGTGGAGGCGCGGCTCCAAGTCTTAACGACCGTCTTCTTGCCGCTGTCATTCATCGCCTGAATACGATTGTACAGGCGCTCTTCAACGAACGGGCCTTTCTTAATCGATCTGCTCATTGTGGTTCCTCCTATTACTTACCGGTCGTTCTGCGGCGAACGATGTACTTGTTGCTCTTGTTCTTCTTCTTGCGCGTCTTGTAACCGAGAGCGGGCTTGCCCCACGGGGTGACCGGGCCGGGACGACCGATCGGGCTCTTGCCCTCGCCGCCGCCGTGCGGGTGGTCGTTCGGGTTCATGACGGAGCCGCGGACCGTCGGGCGGATGCCCATGTGACGCTTGCGGCCGGCTTTACCGAGCTGCACGTTCTGATAGTCGAGGTTGCCGACCTGACCGATCGTGGCCTTGGCGTTGATCGGGATCAGACGGACTTCGCCGCTGGGCAGACGCACCTGCGCGTACTTGCCTTCCTTCGCCATCAGCTGCGCCGCATTGCCTGCGGAACGAACGAGCTGCGCGCCCTTGCCGGGAACCAGCTCGACGCAATGGATCATCGTGCCGACCGGGATGCTCTGCAGCGGCAGGGAGTTGCCGATCTTGATGTCCGCGTCCGCGCCGGAAACGACGGTGTCACCGACGTTCAGGCCGTAAGGAGCGATGATGTAGCGCTTTTCGCCGTCGGCGTAGAACAGCAGTGCGATGTTCGCGGAACGGTTCGGATCGTACTCGATCGCATTGACCGTCGCGGGGATGCCGTCCTTATTGCGCTTGAAGTCGATCAAACGGTACTTGCGCTTTGCGCCGCCGCCCTGGTGGCGAACCGTGATCTTGCCCGTGAAGTTGCGGCCGGCCTTGCTCTTAAGGTCCGCGGTCAGCGCCTTTTCGGGGGTTTTCTTGGTGATCTCCTCGTAAGTGGAGACACTCATATGTCTGGTACCCGGGGTGGCGGGCGTCAGTTTACGAATTGCCATGTGTTGCCTCCTTACTGTGCGATGCCGTCGAACAGCTCAATGCCCTTCGAATCGGCAGTCAGCTTGACATACGCTTTCTTCTTGGAAGCGGTTCTGCCCTGCGTGCGGCCCTGGCGCTTGATCTTGCCGAGCTTGTTCACGGTGTGGACGCTCGCGACCTTAACGCCGAAGATTTCCTCGACCGCCTTTGCGATCTCGACCTTGTTCGCGCTCTTGGCTACTTCAAAGGTGTAGGTGTGATGCGCGATATAGTCATAGCTCTTTTCCGTGAGGATCGGAGCCTTAATGATGTCGTATGCGTTCTTCATTAGGCGTAAACCTCCTCGATCTTCTCCGCCGACGCCTTCGTGAGGATCAGCTTTTCATACTTCAGGATCTCGTACACGTTCAGCGTTCCGACCAGCGTCGTCTTGACGTTCGGAATGTTGCGGGCTGCACGCTCGACGGTCTCGTCCTTCTCGGGGAGAACGATCAGCGCCTTTTCGGTGTTGACAGCCTTGAGAACCTTAACCATTTCCTTCGTCTTGGCCGCTTCGAGATGCAGCGCATCGAACACGAGCAGCTCGTTCTCGTTGACCTTACTGGACAGCGCGGACTTCATCGCGAGGCGCTTGACCTTCTTGTTCAGACGAACCGTATAGTCGCGGGGCTTCGGCGCGAAGACGATGCCGCCGTGTCTCCACTGCGGAGAACGGGTGGAACCCTGACGCGCACGGCCGGTGCCCTTCTGACGCCACGGCTTCTTGCCGCCGCCGGAAACTTCCGCGCGGGTCAGCGCGCTCTGCGTGCCCTGACGGCAGTTGGCGAGGTGCGCCACGACGACGTCGTGCAGAACGCTCTCGTTCACCGGCTGACCGAACACATTTTCGGAAAGCGCGATTTCGCCAACGGTGTTGCCTTTAATATCATACAATGCTACGTTCGGCATGGTTTGTTTCCTCCTTACTTCACGGTGCTTCTGACCGTAACCAGCGTTCCCTTTGCACCGGGGATCGCGCCCTTGATGAGGAGCAGGTTACGCTCGGCATCGGCCTTTACGACTTCGAGGTTCTGGACGGTGACGGTCTCACTGCCCATGTGGCCCGGAAGACGCTTGGTCTTGAATACTTCGCCGGGGTACGTGCAGGCGCCCATGGAGCCGGCAACGCGATAGGAATGCGAACCGTGGGTCTTGCGGCCGCGGGCCTGGTTCCAGCGCTTGATGTTGCCCGCAAAGCCCTTGCCCTTGCTCTTGCCGGTCACGTCGACCTTGTCGCCCTCGGCGAAAACGTCGGCCTTGATCAGCTGACCGAGCTCATAGGATGCTGCGTCTTCGAGCTTGAATTCCTTGAAGTAACGCATCGTCTTGACGCCGGCCTTCGCGCAGTGGCCCTTGGTGGGCTTGTTGGAAAGGCTCTCGCGGACTTCGCAGAACCCGACCTGAACGGCTTCGTACCCGTCGTTTTCGACGGTCTTCTTTTGGATGACGGGGCAGGGACCGGCTTCGATGACAGTGACGGGAATCATGGTACCGTCAGTACGGAAGTACTGCGTCATACCGATCTTCTTGCCCAAAATGGCTTTCTTCATTTGGTCTTACCTCCGTTTATAATTACAGCTTGATCTCGATGTCCACACCCGCGGGGAGGTCGAGCTTCATCAGAGCCTCAACCGTCTTGGTGGAGGGCTGGAGAATGTCGATCAGGCGCTTATGCGTGCGGATCTCGAACTGCTCACGGGAATCCTTATACTTGTGCGTTGCACGAAGGATGGTGACGATTTCCTTTTCGGTGGGCAGCGGGATGGGGCCGGAGACCTGCGCTCCGGTTCTCTTGGCGGTGTCGACGATCTTTTCGGCGCTCTGGTCGATCAGACTGTGTTCATAGGCCTTGAGCTTGATGCGGATTCTTTGGTTTGCCATACTTGTTTTCTTTCCTCTCGATAAAATTTTGTTTTGGGCAGTACACAGAGCCGTGTGTTTCCCTCTTATTTTTTTCACACAGCCTTTCGGCTGCGTTTGTGGGACGGCACGGAGTGTCCGCTATTTTTGCCCCGTTCGGTTTCCCGAACGCTGAACCCCCGCGAAATTACCCGGAATGGCTGCCGGCAACCTCCGCGAAAGGCTCTTACGCCGCGGCATAGGCATACCGATGGCGTAACCTTGACTATCATACATGACACACCGTAAAAAGTCAAGCATTTATGAAAATTTTACAAAGGTTTTCCATACCCTCGAAAATTCCAGACGCTGCGGGCCTTTTTCGTGATATATCACGCGCGACGTCTGTTATTATACGGGATAAGGCGCGTTTTTGCCAATGCGGGTTTTGACATGGCAGGTATGCGATGGGAGAATAAGGGTGCGAAGTGATATTGTCCTTCGGACGGTGAAATTGCTTTGCAGTTATTTTTTGCTTCGCAAAGTGATATTTTGCCTTGCGGTAAAACGGATGACCGCCTGCGTCCAAAAAAGAAAAAATTCTCCGCAAGGAGAATTTTCCTAAGCTCGCATCTTTGATGCGAATATCACTG
>CAMNHT010000043.1 GCA_946539625.1 uncultured Clostridia bacterium
TTATGCGGTTGACGCGAACGCCCGGCGCAGGCTGCAGCTCATAGCGGGTGACGACTGGGCCGACGGAAATATTGATGACCTTTGCAGAAATATTGAAGCTCGCAAGCGTCTCCTCAAGCAGATGCGCGATCGCAGTCGGATTCTCCGCACTCTTTGCAAACGTTTCGCGCGGCTTATTGAGACAGTCGATTGATGGCGGCTCGTAGGCAGGCGCTTCGGGCGCGGGCGGAACGACGATCGGGATCTCCGCTTCTTCTTCCGCATCCGCGGTAACCACCGGCTTTTTTGCCGGTTTCGCGGGTTCGTTCTTCGGCTGCTCGGGCAAAAGCTGCTCCGAAAGCTCGGAGACGGACGGCGCCTTTTTCGCAGGTTTGCGAACGGGCGCAGGCGTGATGACAAACTCGTCCTCTTCATCCACAGGGGCGATATCCGCGGGTTTATCCGTACGGTCGCTCTGCGCAGAAAGATCGAACGCGGACGGTACGCTTGTCTTGTCGGTACGTTTGCGGACCGGGGCTGCCGGTTCGGGCGCGGGGACCTCAAACAGCTCGTCAAACGGGATCGGCTCATGCTTCTTCCGCGGCGCGGGCTTTTTATGCGCAGGCGTTTCGTCTTCGTCGATCTTTGTGGAGAAGCCTTTTTTCCACGGACGATACGACGGTTCCGTTTCTTCCGGATCGTCGTAGTTGTCGTAATCCTCGTAGCCGTCGTCCTGATCGCGCTCCGCGATCTTTTCACGGACCTTCGTTCCGAACGCGTCGGTGTACGCCTTGATCGAAATGCCGGTGCAGAGCAGTACGGAGATCAGAAATCCCGCAATGATGACGACCCAGCACAGAAGCGTTCCGCCGATCACGTACAGAAGCGTCGGCAGAATCATGCCGAGCACACCGCCGCCGACATGATGGGTCACACCCTCGGTCCACGCGACAGGGAACTGCCTGAAAAACTGGGAGAAATAGGAGGGGAACGTCCATCCGGTCGTGCCGAACGGCTTCAGCTCATAGAGCGTTTTGCTTGTCCACATATGGAGCGCGCAGAGAATAAACCAGAATGCAAACAGTCCGGTGATCAGTGTGCCGCGCGCAAGCTTCTTTCTGCCGCCGAGGATCAGGTAGAACCCGACGATCACAAAGAGCACGGGGACAACGTAGGCAACGCACCCGTGCATGCCGAGCAGGTATCCGGAAATGATCCGGCCGAGCCAGTCGTCCGAACCGCTGTACAGGTATACCGCAAAGAGAACGCCGAGCGCGATCAGCGCGATGCCGAAGATCTCAATGCCGGCATGCGGCGCACGGCTTTCGGGCGCTTTCTTTCCGGAAGTGCCTCTCGTTGATTTTTTAGCGGTTGCCGCGTTACTCTTCGCGCTGCTTTTTGCGGGCGCTTTCTTTTTCGCGGTCGTCTTATTTGCCATGGATGATCCTCCGATAAACCATTTTCTTTCGATTGTATTATAATGCGAAAGACGCTTCGGCGCAAGTAAAAATTCACGGCGCTTGCGGGGCGGTCGGAAACATGATACAATAACAAAAAATCCGCGTGGGGAAATGTGCCATGAAACCGAAGCTTCTGATCTGGGACTGGAACGGGACGATCCTAGACGACGCCGATCTGTGTCTTGCCATTGAAAATGAGCTGCTGCGCGAACGCGGCATGCCGGAGATCACAAAAACGTGGTATCTTGCGCACTTTTCTTTTCCGATCCGGGCGTACTATGAAATGATGGGGTATACGTTCGAGCGAGAAAGCTTTGAAGCCGTTTCCGAGATCTTCATGCAGCGATATCGCGCGCGGTTCAGCAGCTGCCCGCTGCGCGAAGGGGTGATTAAGGTGCTGAAAACGATCGAAAAAAGCGGCGTCAAACAAACGCTGCTTTCGCTGACGCAGCAGGACGATCTCATTGCGCAGGCGACGCGTTTCGGCGTCCTTCCGTACTTCTCCGAGATCCTCGGAAATGACGACATCCTGGGACGTTCGAAGGTGGAGCGCGCAAAACGCTATATTGCACAAACCGAAATCGACCCGAACGACACACTGTTCGTCGGCGATACCGATCACGACGCAGAGGTCGCAAACGCCGTCGGATGTCGCTGCATACTGCTTGAAGGCGGACATCAGGAACGTTCTGTTCTGCTCCGCTGCGAAGTGCCGGTTTATGCATCGGCAGAAGCATTCTTTATGGCGGTGTTCGGCTGATATGGCGGATTCGTTTTTTCAAAGGGTATATACGGTCATCGCGGCGATTCCATACGGAAAAGTATTGAGCTACGGAGATGTCGCAAAGCTGATCGGATATCCGCGTAAAGCACGGTTTGTCGGTTTTGCGATGCGCGTGTGTCCGGACGATCTGCCGTGGCATCGTGTGGTGAAGGCGGACGGGTCGATCGCGGGCGGCGATTTTGCGCCGGTAAGAGAGATGCTGCTCCGAAAGGAAGGCGTGCCGTTCCTGCCGGACGGCAGGGTGGATATGCCCAAATGCCGCGCCGTCATCGGATCGGACCGCGCCGAATCGTGAAATCATTGCAAACTGCATTGCAACCGTCACAGGTTTGTGATATTTTATAAAGTTGAAAGTGTACTGTTAAGGAAGAAAGCTATGAAACGAACGAATATCGGCGGGCAGGCGGTGATCGAGGGCGTTATGATGCGCTCCGACAAGGGCACGGCGTTGGTCGTGCGCCGCAGCGACGGCTCGCTTGCAAAGGAATTTCATCATCAGAGGACCAGATATAAAAAGGGCTCGTTCCCGACGTGGCCGGTCGTGCGCGGCGTTTACGCGTTCTTCAAAGCGCTGTCCGACGGCATGAGCATCACGACCCGCGCGGCGGAGATGCTCGGAGAGGAAGAGGAAGAGCCGTCGAAGTTTGAACAATGGCTTGCAAAGCGATTCAACAAGTCCGCAATGGACGTCGTGAAATGGGTCGCGATCGTGCTTGCCGTCTTGCTTGCGATCGGGCTGTTCTTTCTGCTGCCGATCGGCATCATTTCTCTGCTCGAGCTGATCTTCGGCAAGATGAGCGCGGTTTTAAGCGCCGTTGTGCAGGGACTCGTGCGGCTTGCTGTCTTTCTGCTGTATATTTACGGCATCTCCAGGATCAAGGACATCAAACGCGTGTTCATGTATCACGGCGCGGAGCACAAGACGATCGCCTGTTACGAGGCGGAGCTCTCGATGACGCCGGAAAATGCGGCAAAGTGCACGCGCCTGCACCCGCGCTGCGGAACGAATTACCTGTTTCTGACCATGGCGGTTTCGATCGTCGTCACGACCGTCGTTTCGGCGCTTTGCACGCTGATCCCGGGCTTTACCGCATGGCACGACGCAAGCGGACTGAACAGCTTTCTGTTTCGCATTGCGCGGATCGTGCTGATCCTGCCGATCGCGGGGATTTCCTATGAGGTGTTGAAAGCGGCGGCAAAACGGGACAATATCGTCTGCCGCGTCGCCCGTGCGCCGGGACTTGCGCTGCAGCATCTGACGACCAAGGAACCGACCATGGATATGCTCGAGGTCGCGATCGCGTCGTTTGAGCTGGCGCTGCATCCGCCGAAGGATGATCTGGAGTTTGACGAGAAGGCGGCAGCACAAAAGCAAACCGCGCCGGAAGAGACGTCCGCATCAGACAGCAAAGAGGTTACGAACGCATGATCGTTCGCAAAGCGGAACAGAAGATCGCGGAATTATTGAAGCCGGTCGCGGGCGAGGATGCGCGCACGGAAGCGGTGTTTCTGCTGCGCGCAAGCGGGTTTCATTCGCCGTATCAGGAGCTTTCCGAGACGGATGCGAAAGCGCTGCAGCCGCTGATCGACCGCAGACTTTCCGGTGAGCCGCTGCAATACGTGCTCGGCGAGTGGGAGTTTTACGGTCTGCCCTTTTACGTAAACAGCGCCGTTCTGATTCCGCGTCCGGATACGGAGCGGCTCGTGGAGACTGCGCTCTCAATGCTCTCGGAAGACCGGCGCGACGTGCTGGATCTCTGCTGCGGAAGCGGCTGCATCGGGATCGCGCTTGCCGCTTTGGGCGGCGCGCGCGTGACGGCGGCGGATCTGAGCGCGGACGCGCTTTCGATGACCGAACGCAACGCGCGGCGAAACGACGTTTCCGTTCGGACCGTGCAGAGTGACCTGCTTGAAAACGTCGAAGGAACGTTCGACCTGATCGTCTCGAATCCGCCGTATCTCAGCAAGGCGGAAATGGACGCGAGGGATGAAAGTTTGCGCTTTGAACCGGCGCTTGCGCTGTTCGGGGGCGAAGACGGACTGGATTTTTACCGGCGGATCGCAGCGAAATACCGGCGGTATCTGAAACCCGGCGGCGCGCTGCTTCTGGAGATCGGTTATACGCAGAAGGAAGCGGTCGAGGCGCTGTTTGAAAACAGTGAATGTGTTGAGGATTACGGCGGACGTCCGCGCGTGATCGTGGTGAGAAACGATGATTGAAAAGCTGAAAAAATGCAAAGAACGATATAACACGCTGACGGAAGCACTGTCAAAGCCGGACGCGGCGAACGACCGCGAGGCATATACCGCGCTTTCGCGCGAGCATGCGGAGCTTTCCGAAATCGTCGCCGCGTACGACCGGTATATGGAGACTGCGCGCGAACGCGACGACTGCCTTGCGCTGCTTTCGGAACAGCCGGACGCGGAGATGAAAGCGCTTGCCGAGGAGGAGCTTTCGACACTGGAGACATCGCTTGCGGAGCAGGAAAACGAACTGAAAGCGCTGCTTTTGCCGAAGGATGAAAACGATGATCGCGGCGTGATCCTGGAGATCCGCGCGGGCACGGGCGGTGACGAGGCGTCGCTGTTCGGGGCGGACCTTCTGCGCATGTACCTGCGGTACGCAGAACGCCATGGGTTCAAAACCGAAACGCTGTCCGAAAACGTCACCGAGCTCGGCGGCGTCAAGGAGATCATTTTATCCGTTTCGGGAAAGCGCGGCGCGTATGCGCGGCTGAAATTCGAAGGCGGCGTGCATCGCGTGCAGCGTGTGCCGGAGACCGAGTCGCAGGGACGCATCCACACAAGCGCGGCGACGGTCGCTGTCATGCCGGAGGTCGACGATATCCACATCGAGATCAAGGATTCCGATCTGCGCATCGACACGTACCGCTCCAGCGGCGCGGGCGGACAGCACGTCAATAAAACGTCCTCCGCGATCCGCATCACACACATCCCGACCGGCATTGTAGTCGCATGTCAGAACGAACGCAGCCAGCTGCAGAACAAAGAACAGGCGATGCGGCTTCTGAAAAGCCGGCTTTATGAGCACTTCGCATCCGAACAGCACGCGCAGCTTGCCGATCAGAAAAAGAGCATGGTGGGCAGCGGCGATCGGAGTGAGCGCATCCGCACCTATAATTTTCCGCAGAGCCGCGTGACCGATCACCGCATCGGTCTGACGCTCTATAAGCTTGAACAGTTCCTCGACGGCGATATGGATGAAATGATCGACGCGCTGACCTTAGCCGAGCGCGCGGCAAAGCTTTCGGGGGAGGCGGACACATGAAGACTGAAGTGATCCAGACGATCCGGCAGGAGGACGCCGGAACGACGCTCGGCGCGCAGCTGATACAGAACGGGGAACTCGTTGCGTTTCCGACCGAAACAGTCTACGGGCTCGGCGCGAACGGCATGGACGGGGAAGCGGTCAACCGGATCTTCGAGGCGAAAGGCCGTCCGAACGACAACCCCCTGATCATGCACATCGCCAAAAAGAGCGACATAAAGCTTTTGTGGGCGCATGTACCGAAGCTTGCGAACACACTGATGGATACATTCTGGCCGGGACCGCTGACGCTGATCTTCAACAAGGCCGACGAGGTTCCGTACGAGGTGACGGCGGGACTTGAGACCGTCGCGGTTCGCATGCCGTCGGACAAAACCGCGCGGCTTCTGATCCAGAAAGCCGGCGTGCCGATCGCAGCGCCGTCTGCGAATCGCTCCGGCAGACCGAGCCCGACAACTGCGGAACATGTGTTGGAAGATATGGACGGACGGATTCCGCTGATTTTGGACGGCGGTCCGTGCAGATACGGCGTGGAGTCGACCGTGCTTTCGCTGGTCGGCGAGCCGATGATCCTGCGTCCCGGCGCGATTACGCGGGAAATGCTGGAAGCGGTCATCGGACCGGTGCGTCTTGCGCCGAGCATCCTGAATCCGCTCGGCGAACGCGAGGTTGCGGCTTCGCCCGGCATGAAGTACAAGCATTACGCGCCTGACGCCGAAGTCCATGTCGTCGAGGGCGAGCCGAAGCCTGCGGCAAAGCGCATTCGTGCGCTGTATTACGAGTACGAAGGCGAGGGCAAAACGGTCGCGATTCTCGGCACGGAGCAGACCATGGCAAGCTATCGGAACCTGAACGCATATTCGCTCGGCGACCGGGACGAGCCCGAAACGCTCTGCGCAAACCTGTTCCGGCTTTTGAGGGACGTCGGAGAGCATTGCGATGTGATCCTTGCGGAAGGGATCGACACAAAGGAGACGGGGCTTGCGTTTATGAATCGACTTTTGCGGGCAGCGGGCTTTTCGCGCGAAACGGTCTGACCGCTTTCCCAAAAAGTTGAAAATCGCCTCTGTACAAACAGCGAAAAATTTGCTATAATCATTTGGAATGATCGGAGGGGGTACGAACATCTATGAAACTGTCTATCGGGTCCGACCACGGCGGCTATGCATATAAGGAAGCCATCAAAGAGCATCTTATCTCGCAGGGACATGAAGTGATCGACTGCGGCTGCTTCGGCGTCGAAAGCGTCGATTATCCCGAATTCGGCATCGCGGCTGCGGAACTCGTGCGCGACGGCAAGGTCGATCGCGGCATCGTGATCTGCACGACCGGCATCGGTATGTCCATCGCGGCGAACAAGGTCCGCGGGATCCGCTGCGCGCTTTGCGGCGATCTCAAATCTGCGGAAATGACAAGAAGACACAACGATTCAAATGTTTTGGCAATGGGAGCGGGAATCATTCCGCTCTCTTTGGCATTGGAAATCACCGACGTATGGCTGTCGACCGAATTCGAGGGCGGCAGACATGCGAGAAGGATCGGAATCATTACCGCTTATGAGGCGGAGAAGGAGCAAGTATGAAAGTTACCGTAATCGACCATCCTCTTGTACAGCACAAACTCAGCAGACTTCGCGACAAGAACACGAGCAACAAGGAATTCCGCGAGCTTGTCAGCGAGCTTGCAATGCTGATGTGCTACGAAGTCACGCGTGACCTTCCGCTCGTTGAAACGGAGATTGAAACGCCGATCTGCAAGAGCAAGTTCAAAGTGCTGGCGAATGAGAAGCTCGCTATCGTCCCGATCCTGCGTGCAGGTCTCGGCATGGCGGACGGCATGATGAACCTCATCCCGAGCGCAAAGATGGGACACATCGGCATGTACCGCAATCCCGACACGCTGAAGCCGACGAGCTACTATTGCAAGCTCCCGTACGACATCGAGGAGCGCGACGCGATCCTTGTCGACCCGATGCTGGCAACGGGCAATTCCGCGATCGAGGGCATCCGTGTACTGAAGGAAGGCGGCGCGAAGAGCATTCGCCTCGTCAACCTGCTTGCCGCGCCGGAAGGCATCGAGGCGATCCGCCGGGTTTACGATGACGTCGATATCTACGTCGCGTGCATCGACCAGAAGCTGAACGAACACGGCTACATCGTCCCGGGTCTCGGCGACGCGGGCGACCGTCTGTTCGGAACGAAATAATCATTCGAAACGGAGAAGCGTATGACAAGTATCATGGAACGGATCGCGGAAGCGGAGACCCGTGCCGACGCGATCCTCGAGGAAGCCAACCGCACCGCAAGGGAGCGGGTCGCAAAGGAGCGGACCGACGCGGATGAAGCGATCGCCGCTGCGGCGGAATCCGAGCGCGCGCATACGGCGGAAATGCTTCGTCAGGCGCAGACGGACGGGGAAGCGATGGCGGCTGAGGTGACCGACAAATCAAAGGCGGAAACGCAGAAGCTGATCGGTGCCGCAGAGCGAAACGTCCCCGAAGCGATCGCATATTTGATGGAAAGGATTGAAGCAACGGTATGATCGTAGCGATGAAGCGCCTGTCTCTGGTCGCGCTGAAATCGGATCAGGACGCCATCCTCGATGCGTTGCAGAAAGCGGGCACGGTGGAGATCATCCGGCTTGCCGACGGCGACGTGCAGAACGGGGAAGCGGACGCGATCAATGCGCGTATCCAAAGACTTGCCGAATCCATCAGCGCAGTCAAGCCATACGCGAAGAAGGCGGGCTTCTTAAGTCCGCAAAAGCGCGAGATGACGCTTTCCGGCATCCGGGAATACGTTCCCGCTGCCGAAAAAACCACGGAGGAGATCGAGGAACTGACGCATACACAGGCGCGTCTTCTCGCGGAGCGTGAGAAGGCAATTTCTGTGCGCGCTTCGCTCGAGCCGTGGACCGCATTGACCGTGCCGATGGATTCCGTCAGGAACACGCCGCGCGTGCATTACTTCATCGGACTGTGTGCCTCGAAGGACGTGCAGCGCGTCAAAGAACAGGAATACCTCGAAGCCGAATTTCTGAGCGAAAGCGCAACCGTTCCGACGATCCTTGCATGCAGGGAGAATGACATGCGCGCCGTGCAGAACTTCCTGAAGACGATCGACTGGCAGGATTACGCGTTTCCGAAGCTTTCGGGAACTCCGCGTGAAGCGATCGAATCGCTCGACCGCAGGATC
>CAMNHT010000044.1 GCA_946539625.1 uncultured Clostridia bacterium
GGCTTGCCGTGCGGATGTCAGTCACGATCAGATCGAGCTTGCCCGGATGCCATTCTCTCGCGACGTTGCCGATCGGATCGACCGTTTCGGGCGCTGCGGAAGCGGTTTCGAAAGCGTTGAGACGCGCTTTGGTGACGCGCGATGCGCCTCCGACGTCCTTCAGGAATCCTTTGACCTTCATTTTGCCGCCTCCTTCTTTTTCATATCGTCCAGAACATTCTTCGCGGCTTTTCTGCCGTTGGTGACCGCCGGTCCCATGCCGTCGCCGGAAATCTGGTGCGCGCCTGCGAATTCCAGTCCTTCGATGAACTTCTCCTTCTCGGCCGTCTGCAGTCTTGCCACAATATGGTCCTCCATCGTGTGCGCATAGCCGTAGATGCAGCCGTTCCACATGCCGGTATAATGCGCGACGGTCATCGGTGTTTCGATGACGATCTCGAGCACATGATCCAAAAGGTTCACGCCGTAATACTTCGACATGTCGTCGATCATCTGCTTAGCGACTTCATGCTTTACGCGGTCATAATCGTCGGCGGAAACGGTTTTCCAGCCGTCGACACGCGGCAGCGTGGTGATAGAGAACGAGCACGTGCCTTCGGGCGTAGCGTCCGGGTTGCCGAAGTTATGGCAGATGCAGGTCAGATAGCGGTACGGTCCGAGACCGGCAAGGTCGTTATACAGTGCTTCTGTGTCCATCGTGTCGCCGCGGAAGATGCTGTAATCGTGAATGTTCAACTCCTCGGCGGGCTTGTCTAGGATCATGATGACGGAGAACGCCGTCAGGCTCAACCGTCTGCCGTTGACCATCTTGATCGCCTTTTCGGGCACTTCGGATAGCGGCTCAATCATCGAGGTATAGACCTTGTTCGGGTATGCCGCGGAAATGACGTAATCCGCATGAATCTCGTCACCGCGCGCCGTGCGCACACCGTAGACTTTGCCGTTCTTTACGAGGATCTTTTCGACGTGCTGACGGTATTCGATCTGCACGCCCATCTCCTCGGCACGTTCCGCCATCTTAAGGCTCATCTCGTGACTGAACTTGTGCGGAATGTACGAGCCGTAGCCGATATAATCCGCCATCAATACCGAAAAGATTGTAAACGGAAGCGTGTCAAAGCCTGTACCGACATAAATCCAGTACGGCGCGAGAAGATCCCGTGCCTTTTGGGGCAGATCAAACGTGTCGAGCACTTCGTTGGTGGAATAACCCGCAGTCTTGACAAACGCTTCATGCTTCAGAAGCATCTGCACCTTGCTCATCGGATGGATCGAAAGCTCGTTGACACTGTCGAACACCGTGTGGCACAGGTTCAGAACCCTCAGAACCTTTTCGTACGTGCCGGGAACCTCTTTATCGACTTCCCTTGCAAACGTCTCCAGTCCCGGATGCAGCGTCACCTCGATGCCGGGCAGACTTGCGTGATACGCTTCGGGAACCTTGAGCCAGTCGATATTGACACCCATGTCCTCGAGGAACTTCCCGACCTTCAGACGGTTGCCCTCGGGACCGATGCTCATCATTTCATGCAGCGCCGCTTCGATCTCGATCCCGCCGCGTACAAAGCTTGTCGCGATGCCGCCGGGCAGGTTGTGGCGTTCCAGCACAAGCACGTCCTTGCCCTTCTCCGCGAGCATCAATGCGGACGAGAGCCCTGCCAAAGCCCCGCCGATGACGATGACGTCATAGTGATCTTTATAGAATTTCATGTATTTCTCCTTATGCAAAGACGAGGGAGCGGCTTGCGCTCCCTCCCTATTCACGGATTAAAAGAACCGTTCAACCAGCTCGCGGGAGTACTCCGCGGTCTCGTCCATGTCGCCGAAGCTCATGATCTCGCCGGCATAGAACGTATCGTACTTGTCCTGCATTGCCTCGACCTTTTCATACCAGCCCGCGGCATAGTCCTTCGAGAAGACATGCGGGAAGTAGTAAACGCTCCATTCGTTGACGACGTTCGAAGCCGGGTTCTTCATGATCTTCAGATCTTCGAGAACCATCTTCTTGCATTCGTCGTACGGGATCTCTTTGGTATCCTTGTGCTTTCTCAGCGCATAGGTGGTGATGACCTGATCCTTCGTATCCTTCCAACGGCGATAGTAGACCATCAGATGTCCGAGGCGCTCCTTTTCCATGTTCTCGAACACGTAGTAGGAGATCTCCGGATGATCCTCGGGCTTCGTCTCGACTGCGAGCACGTCGTAGCGCTCGTAATCGATCTTACTGAACAGCTCTTTTTCGTCCTCGCGCGCGTCGAAGTAATCTACCATGCCGACCTGACCGTCTGCACGCTTGTTCGGAATATACAGCGGCGCGGTGACGATGATCTTGTCATACTCCTCAACCTTGCCGTTGACAGTGACAAACACCTTGCCGTCCTTACGTTCAACCTTTTCGATCTTGCTGTTCAGACGCGCCGGATGCTTCAGATGGTCGTTGAGCTGCTCCCAGATGTACTGCGTGCCGTTCTTCCAGGTCCAGAGGTTGACCTTGACAAAGTTCATCGTGGTCTGGAAGTCGAGATATTTCAGAACATACGCAGCCGGGATCTCATCGAAATAGCCGTAGCCGAAAGAGGTGTACGGCCCGATCCAGATATCCTGGGTGAGCTCGACGCCGTTCAGCTTGCAGAACTCATTGAACGGGAGGCAGAGATCCTTGAGGTTCGGGTTCTCGCCTTTCACCGGCTCGCGCTTTGCATTCGCCTGTGAGAAACCGTCGTAGCGGCCTTCGGAAACGCCGCGGTGACCGTTGACGTCATAGCCCTTGTACTTAGTTTCCAAAATTTCGCCGAGCTTTTTGACCTGCTTCTTCATTTTGGCAAGACGCGGAAGCTTCAGAAGGTTGCTGAGCTTTTTCGGGTTGAAAGGCTCAATGACCTTGCCCTCTTTGTTCTTGTAGTTGCGGTTGAGTTTCGGACCGTCATGCGTGATGCCGCAGAATTCCTCAACGTCGTGCACGGCATAGTAGCTCGGCACACCCATGATCGCACCCATCTCATAACGCCGTCCGTTATAGGTCGGCGACCAGCACTTGCCGCCTACGCGGTCAAGGCGTTCGAGAATGGTGTAGTTTTCATACCCCTTCTTTTCCAGGTACATACCGGCGGAAAGACCCGCGGGGCCGCCGCCGACGATGCAGATACGAATGTTCTTGTCCATACAATTCCTCCCGATCATTTGTGTTTTTCACAGCAATTACATTATAACGCGCTTCTGCCGGAAATGCACGAACTTTTTTTAGATTCGGCAAAAATAAATGAAAAGCCTTTTCTTCTTTTCAAGAACATGATAAAATAGAGTTTGGAGGTGAAGTCTATGCGGTTTTCGGGTTTTTCCGCGCTTCTTGCGCACTTGGTCGATCATTCGCCCGAAGCACCTGCTCTGCTGTATGATCAAAACGGTGTAAAAAAGGTCTGTACCTTTTCGGAGCTGGACCGGCTCGTTCGGATTCGTGCAGACCGATTGAGATCCGAGCAAAAGCACACCCTCGGCATTCTGTGCGACGGCAGTTTCGACTGCGTTGTCGAAATTTTTGCCTCGGTTCTTGCAGGGCGGCGTACCGTTCTGATGAACGAAAATTCCTCCGATGCGGTTTTGCGCGAACAGATCTCGGAAGCGGGGCTCGACGCGCTGTGGGGCGATGCAGATCTTACGGAAGAAAACAAGCCGTATCTTTCGGAACGGGCCGAAGGCGGTGCGGGCAAGGTGCTGTTTTTTACCTCCGGCACAACGAGCCGCGCAAAAGCGGTCGTACTCACCGACGCTTCTTTGATGAGCAGCGCATATAACGGCGGCGCACTGCTGCCGCTGACTCCGTCTGACACGCTTCTTTGCATGCTTCCGCTTGATCACGTATTCGGCTTTGTCTGCGGACTTTTATGGGGGCTTTCCTGCGGCGCGTGCGTTGCGCTCTCCCGCGGGGCGCGGCATTACGGCGAGGACTGCGTTTATTTCCGTCCGACAGCGCTTTCCGCAGTTCCTGCTCTTTTGGGTTTTCTTCTGAAATATCGTGCCTTGAACCCGGAGCTGAAATTGATCCTGCTCGGCGGAAGCGGCTGTCCCGAACCGATCCTGCGCGCCGCAAGAACGACCGACGCGCGCGTGTGCTTCGGCTACGGATTGACGGAGACAAGCTCCGGCGTTGCGCTTTCTTTAGGCGAAGGCGATCCGTACGCCATGACGGTCTGCCCGGATGATGCGGTGACGATCGCCGACGACGGCGAAGTGCTGATCGCTGCCCCGACCTGCGTGATGCAGGGATACTGGCGGCGTCCGGAGGATACGGATGCGGTGCTTCGCAACGGCGTGCTGCATACCGGCGATCTCGGGTTTCTCGATGCGGACGGCAAGCTGCATCTGACCGGCCGCAAGAAGGAGATTCTTGTGCTGTCCGACGGGACCAAGCTGTTTCTGCCGGAATACGAACAGTCGCTCTCCGATGCGCTCGGCGGCGAACCGGTATGCGTGCTGCTGATCGACGATCAGCCGATCATGGTACTCGAGGGTGAGATGCGCGACACGGCGCCGATCTGGGAGAAGATCCGTCCCGTGCTTGCCGATCGCGCAAGAAACCAGCAGATCCGAAAGATTGAGTTTTATGAAAAACCGTTCCCGCGAACGGCAAGCGGAAAAACCATGCGTTGGGCGATCCAACGGGAAAGAGAGGGATTATGACCCGCAGAGAAGAAATTCTGAATAAAACGAAAGAGATCATCGTAGAGTCGCTCCCGGAACTGGAAGGACATGACTTTGACGAGAGCACCGTCATCAACACGGACACCGGCATTGATTCGATGGGCTTCACGCTGATCATCTGCCGTCTCGAAGCGGCGTTCAACGTTCGCATTCCGAACCGCCAGTGGCAGAAGCTGTCCACGCTCGGCGACGTGGTCGACGCGATCGAAAAGCGGCTGCCGAAGGCATGAGCATTTATCGGACCGATTATACCATATTAAGCTCGGATACGGACGCGAATCGGAGGCTTCGGCTGTCGCGGCTGTTTACGATGCTGCAGGAGGCGTCGATCGCGCATACCACCGCGCTCGGAATGGGACGTGAAAAAACGCTGGATCGCGGACTACTTTGGATCGTGACGCTGCAGCAGGCGACGATCACGCGTCTTCCCGCATATGACGAGCAGATCTGCTTAAAATCCTGGCCCGGCAAGATGATGCATCTGCTGTTCCCCCGCTACTACCGCATCGAGGACAAGAACGGCAACGCGCTCATCGAAGCAAGCGCGTTATGGGCGCTGATGGACGAAAGGACGCGCCGAGTCGTTTTTCCGGAACTGTACGGGGTCAAGATCCGCGGCGTACACACCGGAAAAGAGATTCCTTTGCCCTGCGCGCCGAAGGCGGCGCAAAGCCTTGAAACAGGCACATTTACCGTACCGTACAGCTACGTGGATCTCAACGGGCACATGAACAATACGCGCTATTTTGATCTTGCCGAAGATCTGATGCCTACGTCGCTTCGAAGCCGCGCGATCATCGGCATACAGACAGAATATGCAAAGGAAGCCCGTGAGGGTGAAACGGTTTCATTGAGGTGCGACATCTCGCCGGATACCTTTCTTCTGTGTGGCGAACAGAATGACGCAAAACTGTTCCGGCTGTCATTGACATACAAAAAAGAACAGTGATCAAAACGAAAAAGACCGTCGGCAAACGTACCGCCGGTCTTTTGTTTGTGTATTCGGTAATCCCTGCTATCATATCGGGCTGCGTCTGAAGCCGCTGTGTATCTCAAACAGATTGTACGCCGAACCGCAGCAGATCGTGTCCTCAACGTCTTTTCCACGAAGCCTTCTCCGCCGAAGACCTGATTGCCGTCCTCGTACACGGCAAGTCCAAATAGTCCCGCATCGACCGCCGGTGTCGTCGATCTTCTTTGAAAAACCTTCCTGCCCAAGTGCCATCTTATTACTAGCCCGAAATGCACCGGGTTCCGCCAATACAGGCATTCCTGTCACGCGCCCACTGAGTGTCGACGGCGTATCCAAACACCTCCGGTGTCGTATAATAGCCGTCACCCCCCTAAAGTTTCGCTGTCATGTCGCAGTCGATTCTGCCATCCGCAGATGTCATCATACGGCAGATGATATATGGTCTTATTTCCGGCCTCTCCCTGTTATTCAAGCGTGATGATAACATCCCCGTTGCTGAGCAGTTCACTCATTTCCCGCTGCGACAGATCAATATGCCCCAACCGTGTATAGGCCCAGGAATTAGAGCCGTAAAAGATCACGATCTGATTTCCTGCGTAAAGAACGATGTCTCCGTAGCTTGTATTGGTCTGTACATCTTCACGCACAATGCTCTGCCCGATCGGTCCGACTTGCTCAAACCCGCCGTACATGGACATCTGAATCGTAACAGGGCACAATTTCCGGAGTGCCTCCACCGACGCATTATCTTCCCACGTTACGGGGACTTCTGTTTTTCCGATTAATAACCGCATAGGTTCCTCCATTCCGGTATTCTCTGTCTCGAATGTGTTTTCTCCTTCAGCGTCCGCAGTTTCTGCGGCAGATACATTTTCTTCTGTTTCTTCAGATGGTTCCGCCGCTTCTGATTGCGGCAGCTCTTCTTCGGATACATCGGCATGCGCTGCGCTCTCTGCATATACCGGCACGGACAGACTGCCGGCGAGGTTGTTCGTTTGCGCCGCACAACCGGAAAGCAGCAGCGTGATAGCCATTACAATGCCGATTGTTTTCATATGCGCTGCCTCCTGTAGGGTTCTTCCAAGGATAATCGGAACGTGGCCTTCCCAGGAAGTGTTTGAATTAACCGGTTATCTTCTTCGGAAAGGTGCGCTACGATCATCTGACGGTAAGACGCCGACTGCTCCTCGCCGCCGTAAAGGATCGCAAACCACCCTCCTGACAGGTTGATATCCCCGTTTTTCCAACCGTCCTGCATCTCGCTCTCATCAAGAGCGCCGTCTCTGCATTCGCAGCAGTAATCGATCCCGGAATCAAAGCCTGCGACCGTCATAGGCAGCCTGTTCATCAGGTCACGCGCTGTCATTGTATTGTTCAGTTTTGCCTTGACCGTCACATCTCCGGAGGAAATAACCAGTCTGGCCGCGTTGTGATCATCCGGATCGGTAAGGGCGGCTCCTGCGACGGTCAGCCGAGTCAGCAATTCTTCTGACTTGTTCTGATTTCCGGCTGCTGTAAAGATACCCATGTCCTCCAAATGCAGGTACTCGATGAAGGAGTTCCGATAGGTAAAGATCGCTCCGTCATAAACGTCCCTGTCTCCGGATGAAAGCAGCAGCGCAGCCTTTTTCAGCTTCTTCGGATACCCCGGCGCATAGATGCGGTTGATGGCGCACTGCAGCTGCCCGGAAAGGCCGTGGTAGTAGATCGGAGAGGCCAAAACGATCATATCCGCTTCGTCCAGAACAGGGTAAATCTTCTGCATATCGTCCTGCTGGATACAGGTACGGAATGCCTTT
The DNA here is from genome assembly GCA_946539625.1 of uncultured Clostridia bacterium. The sequence goes on from CAMNHT010000044.1 coordinate 7,471, forward strand.
GTATGGCAGCACTCGCATGCAAGGCATCCCCCAATGTTCATGCGGCATACATCAAAGACTGTTACGGTATGCCCTGCACTCTCCGCACCGGCCTTGTAAGCCCGGATCATGGCAGCTGTATTGCCCTTTGGCCTTGGACTGCCGTTTAAAACAATAATCTTCATTTCAAATACTCCTCAAAGAAATGCCGGATCTTATCGAAGGGAATGGCATTCTTGCCGCCGCCGTCATAGAGATCGGTGTGAACAGCTCCGGGAATGATCATCAGCTCTTTGTTGTCTGCATACTTGCTGTTCCTGACCATTTCGGCATAAGCGTCGCGCGAGAAATAGCAGGAGTGCGCCTTGTCGCCGTGGATCAAAAGGACGGCGCTGCGGATCTCATCGCTGTACTTCAGGATCGGCTGATTGACGAAGCTCTCGCAGCCGATGACGTTCCAGCCGCCGTTGGAATTGAGGGATCTGGCGTGATAGCCGCGTCCTGTTTTGTAGTAATCATAGTAGTCTTTGACAAAGAAAGGCGCGTCCTCCGGCAGAGGATCGATCACACCGCCGCCCTGCTTGTATTCACCGGTCTTCAGATCCACGAGTCTTTGGGCGCACATGGCGGCTCTCTTCTGATAGCGGGCTTCCTCGCTGTCCTCAGAATCGAAATAACCTTTCGCATTCACGCGCGTCATGTCGTACATGGTAGAAGCCACGGTCGCCTTGATGCGAGTATCCAGCGTTGCCGCATTAAGGGCCATGCCGCCCCAGCCGCAAATGCCGATGATGCCGATGCGATCCGGGTCAACCTTCTCATGCAGGGAGAGGAAGTCGACCGCTGCCATGAAGTCTTCGGTGTTGATATCCGGAGATGCCATGTAACGCACATTGCCGCCGCTCTCGCCGGTGAAGGAGGGATCAAAAGCGATCGTCAGAAATCCGCGCTCCGCCATCGTTTGGGCGTACAGCCCGGAGCACTGTTCCTTGACTGCGCCGAAGGGACCGCAGACGGCGATCGCGGAAAGCTTACCCTTTGCATTCTTCGGAACATACATGTCTGCCGCCAGCGTAATGCCGTAACGGTTTACAAAGGTCACCTTGCTGTGATCGACTTTTTCACTCTTCGGAAAAGTCTTGTCCC
>CAMNHT010000045.1 GCA_946539625.1 uncultured Clostridia bacterium
CTGCGTCCTCCACCTCCGTCTCCTCGACCACGACCGCGCTGGACGTGTCGGTCATCGCGGATTCCGGCGTGCCGCACTCCAGGGAGGAGCTTGAAAACATCGAATTCACCGTCACGCGGCTCGATCAGTCGGTCGAAACCGTCAAACTGAAGGAGATCGCCACGGTCACGGAAACGACGACGCTTGCTTCGATCTCCCGTATTGATCAGCGGCGCTGCGTCACGATCACCGCGACGCTCGACGAGGGCAGAAACGTTACGCTCGTGAGCCGCGACGTACAGAAGGCGGTCGACGCTATCGCGCTTCCCGCGGGATGCACGCTCGAATACGACGGGCAGAACGAGTCGATCAACAGTGCTTTGAAGGACCTTCTCTGGATGCTGGCGCTCGGCGTTCTGATCATCTATCTCATCATGGTCGCGCAGTTCCAGTCGCTGCTTTCCCCGTTCATCGTCATCGGTACCGTGCCGCTGGCGTTTGCGGGCGGATTCATTGCGCTGTGGATCACCGGTGCGGAAATCGGCATTGTGCCGATGATCGGCTTCATTATGCTCGTCGGCATTGCGGTCAACAACGGCATCGTGCTCGTTGACTGCGCAAACCGCTTCCGTGAAGAGGGCATGGGCAAGCGCGACGCGATCGTCAAGGCGACCGTGATCCGCCTGCGTCCGGTTCTCATGACCGCGCTCACCACGATCCTGGGTCTCTTGCCGCTTGCGATCGGGTTCGGCACCGGCGCGGAGATTGTGCAGCCGGTCGCAATCGTATGCATCGGCGGTCTTACTTACGCGACGCTGACGACCGCGTTCATCATCCCGGTGCTGTACGATATCTTCCGCCGTGACAGGAAGCCGGAAAAGGAATCCTCCCCCGCGCCGGTCGAGCACGAGCCGGAGCAGCTTCCCGGACAGGCATGACGCTGCCGGACGGGGCATAAGCCGCTTATTGCGTTTTCACAAAATCCGTTCTATAATAAACGCGGGAAACCGATTTTTCGATATAGCGGGAGGTTCATATGAAACAGAACGCGTCGCTCCGGATCGTCTGCATGACGATCGTCTTTGCGGTCATTGTATCTTTTTGGGGGTGCGGCAGAAAAGCGGCAATTCCGTACGATCCGCAAGGCGTCCCGGATCTGATCGAAGAAATGGCAGTTGATTACGGCGCATACGGCACAGACGCCGAAGAGAAAACCGAGCATCTGCTGAAGGAACTGGAAAAAGCCGACGCGGGCACCGCAGCGCGCTGGAGATCGATCATGAAGATCTGGATGTCAAAGGATCTCGGTCAGCCGCTGCATTATGACATTCTTCCGGACGGATTGCCGGATACGGACGAACTGTGCATCGTGGTTCTGGGATTTCAGCTGAACCCCGACGGAACCATGCGGGAAGAACTGATCCGGCGTCTCGAAGTCGCACTCGCAAGCGCGGAAAAATATCCCAACGCCTACATCGTTTGTACGGGCGGTGGCACCGCCGCTCAGAACGAATCCGCGTCCGAAGCGGGTGAAATGGCAAAGTGGCTCACGGGGCACGGCGTTGAGAAGCATCGCGTGATCGTGGAGGACAACTCGATCACAACCGCGCAGAACGCGATCTTCACCTATGACATTCTGACGTCCCGGTATCCCTCGGTAAGGAAGCTCGCGATCGTATCGAGCGATTACCACATCGCAACCGGGGAGCTTCTGTTTCGGGCAGAATCGATCCTCCGCGCAAGCGTACCGGGAAACGAAAGGCTCGAAGTGATTTCAAACGCCGCGTGGAAGGCGCCCTCCGGATCGCTTTCGACGATGTTTCAGGCAGGCGCGCTGATCGAGCTGTCCGGCGATGTTGAGACCGCATTCGAGATCTATTACGACAACTACGATATTCACGCGCTGCCTCCGCTGAAATGAGCGAAGCATGTCAGAACACGAAAAAAACGGACCGCGGATGCGGTCCTTTTTCATCTCTGTTCAGGCTTCTTCCGCCATTGTCCGGAATCTGGTGTACTCGCCCTGGAAGACGAGCTTGCAGGTCTCGATCGGACCGTGACGGTTCTTTGCCACGATCGCTTCGCTCTCGGGTCCCGCCGTTTCGTCGTAGACGGAGGCGCGGTACAGGAGGATGACCATATCCGCGTCCTGCTCGATCGAGCCGGATTCGCGAAGGTCCGAGATCATCGGTCGATGGTCCTGACGCATCTCCGGACCGCGGTTGAGCTGGCTTAGAAGGATGATCGGCAGATCGAGTTCGCGCGCAAGAAGCTTCATGGCGCGGGTCATGTCGGAAATCTCCTGCTGCCGGTTGTCGCTCTTGCGGCTGCCCATGCCGGTGCCCTGCATCAGCTGCATATAGTCGATGATGATGAGGTCCAGTCCCTGCTGTGCCTTCAATCGTCTGCACTTTGAGCGAATGCTCGCGACCGTCGCGCCTGCGGAGTCGTCGATGAACAGCTTGCTTGCCTGCAGCGGCGCGGACGCTTCCATGAGCCGCTGCATCTCGGAATTGTCCAGGGAACCGTCCTTGATCTTCTGCGAGTCGACGGACGCCTCCGTGCACATGATACGCATCATCAGCTGTTCCTTGCTCATTTCGAGCGAGAACACGGCGACGGAACGGTTGTCGTGCAGTGCCGCGTACTGCGCGATGTTCATGGCAAACGCGGACTTGCCCATAGCGGGACGTGCGGCAAGGATGATGAGGTCGCTTTTTTGCAGGCCGTTCGTGAGCCGGTCGAGTTTCGAAAATCCCGTTGCGATGCCGGTGAGCTTACCCTTGCGGTTGACGATCTCGCCGATCTGGTTGATCGTATTCGGCACGATGTCGATCGCGGGGGTCAGCGTGTCCTCCGTCTTGCGCATGGAAATGTCATAGATCCTGCGTTCGGCGTCGTTTAAGGAATCCTCCACATCGCGGCGCTCGTTCATGCCGTCGCGGATCATGTCGTTGCCCACGCGGATGAGCGCGCGTTTGATGCTGTGCTCCTCGACGATCTTTCCGTAGTGCTGCACGTTTGCAGTCGTCGGCACAAAGCTCATGAGATCGGTCAGGTACACGAGCCCGCCGGCGCTTTCAAGCTTTCCGGCACGTTCGAGCGCGTTGCTGACCGTGATCACGTCGACAGCGTTTCCCGCCTGCCGGATCGTGCGCATGGCTTCGAAGATGCTTGCATGCGCATCCTGATAAAAATCATCCGGTTTCAGCTGCTCCAGCATGGAATCGAGCGCGCTTTCGTCCAGCAGCATCGCGCCGAGCACCGAGCGTTCCGCTTCTATGCTGTGGGGCAGGGATTCAATCGTTGCCTGTTCCATTTATTCCTCTACGATCACTTTTACGGTCACCGAAATGCCTTCGAACAGGCTGAGCTTTGCGGTATATTCGCCGAGCGCGCGGATCGGATCGACCGTGATTTTCTTTTTATCCACGTCCACGCCCTTCTGCTCCTTCAGTGCAGCGGCGATCTCCTTGCCGGAAACGGTGCCGAACAGCTTGCCGTTTTCGCCGACGCGCGCCTTCACATGGATGGAATGCCCCTCCAGCGCCTGTGCGGTCTCACGCGCTTTAATACCCGCCGTAAACTTTCTGTGCTGCGCCGCGCTCTTCTGAATGTTTGCGGCGTTGATCGCCTGCGCGTCCGCAGGCTCCGCCATCTTCCGGGGAAACAGGAAGTTGCGCGCATAGCCGTCGCTGACATTGATCACTTCGCCCTTCTTGCCGCTGCCCTTTACGTCTTCCAAAAGCAATACCTTCATCGTCCGTACCGTCCTTTCTTATCTCTCGGGATTCTCTGTTTCATACCAGTCGATCGCTTCCTCAAGCTTTGCAAGCGCTTCGTCCGAGGTCGCGCCTTTGAGCTGTGCGCCTGCCATCGTAAGATGTCCGCCGCCTCCCAGCCGTTCGAGGATAACCTGCACGTTGATCTGTCCGTAGCTTCTTCCGGAGATGGCGACCTGTTCGTCGGTCTCCGCAAGCACGAACGCCGCGTAGATGCCGCGGATGCCCAATAGCTCGTCCGCCGCCTGCGCCGCCAAAAGCTGACTGTCCGGCGCGTTCTTGTCACACATCGAGATCGCAATGCCGCTCTTGCGGATCTTCGCACGCTCGACGACGTTTGCGCAGCGCACGTAGCTTTCATAGTCGTTCTGGAACATCTGCTTCACAGAGCTCAGGTCCGCACCGTTGCGGCGGAGATACCCCGCCGCGTCGAACGTGCGTGAGCCGACGTTGAACGCGAACTGCTTCGTGTCAACCGTGATGCCGGCAAGCAGAGCGCTGCAGGTGAACGCCGAAGGCTTCACGCTGTCCGCAAAGTACTGCATGACCTCGGTCACCATCTCGCTCGCGCTTGACGCGCGCGTTTCAAGATAATGCAGCGTCGCGTTGTCGATATAGTCCGCGCTGCGGCGATGGTGGTCGATGAGCACGATATGCTCCGTCATATTCAAAAGCTGCGGCGCGACCGTGACCGACGCGCGCTGCGTATCCACCACGACGAGCACCGAATTGTTCTGCATCATCTGCGCAGCCTGTTCCGGCGTAATGATCAATGACCCGGCGCCGGAGCGTTCGAGCGTTCTCACGGCGTCCTCGATCGTGGTGTTTACCGCGTCGAGCACGATATAGGCGTGTGTTCCGACATGATTGGCGCAGGTCACGATGCCGAGCGCCGCACCGATGCAGTCCATGTCGGAATTGCGGTGTCCCATGATGAATACGTCGCCGCTGTTTTCAAGCAATTGAAACAGCGCTTTCGAGAACAGTCTTGCCTTGACGCGCGACTGCCGCGGGTCATGCTGCCGCTTTCCGCCGAAGAAACGGTATTCCGTGCCGTCCTTCAAAACGACCTGGTCGCCGCCGCGGCCCAAAGCCAGCTCCAGCGCGCGTCGCGCGTCCTGTTCGGACTGCGCAAGCCGCGGCGCGATGCCGAAGCCCATCGACAGCGAAACCGCCGAGGACGAACCGGTATCGATCCTGTGCGCCTGATCCAGCAGCGCAAACTTTTCCTGCTCAAGCTGCTGCATCTGCTTTGCTTCGAGCACCATAATGAACCGCCCGTTGTCGTAACGGCGGTACAGTCCGCCGAGACGCTTGGAAAGATCCGCGATCAACCGTTCGACCTCCGCCAGCACCGCCGTGCTGTGGATCTGCGTATCGCTCAGAAGCTCCTCATAATTGTCGACCAGGATCATCGCCACGTACGGACGCTGTTCGGTATAAAGCCTTTGATAATGCGCCGCCTCCGTACGGTCGAGCCAGTACTGCAGTACGAGTTTTTTTTCTTTCTCGCGTTGCAGAAGCATGTTCATGACCTGGTAATTGCTGCCGTTCAGCTCGATATGCAGGGTACGGATCGGGTTCTCGCCGTCAAACTCGGGGACTACGTCATGAATGTCCTGCCCGTCGAACAGCGATGCAAAGGCGTTGTTGCGCCAGGTAACCCGTCCCGCAAGATCCACGATCGCACACGGAATGGAAATATTGTTTGCGATCGAAGATACCGCGCTGTCGTTTTCGCGAAAGACGCGGTCCATCTTTGCCTGCTGCTTTTGGGAAATGCGATGGAGCAGCAGCGCCATGGTCCCCAGCCATAAGAGGCATACGCCAAGCACCGCCGCCGCAACGACGTATTGCCTTGTAAAGAGCGCGATCGCTCCCGCGCCGAGCAAAGCTATTGCCGCATGTGCGATCAGGATCCCTCTGTATTGTTTCATTTCCGTCCCCCGTTCTCTTTCGCATTCGTCGGATTCCGTAATGCCGATAAAAATCCCAGCAGTGTCAGAACAACGCCCGTTGCCGGCGGCAGCAGGATCAGCAGGATGATCGTTATCCAAAAGATCCCGTTCCGACCGAACCGCGAGCCGAACCTTCGTACCGTGCAAAGTCCGCCGAGCCCACAGGGCACTCGCCACATCACCGCCGCAGCGCCCGACAGCGCGCTCGCCGTATGCCAGCCGAACATGCCCAAAAGCATCGTCGCGAACAGGAACACGCCTGCAGCAATTACGTACCGGCGTTCGCACCGCCATTCCGAAAACGGCGGCAGTTTCATAAGCGCCGCGCCGCCGTGCCGATTGAAGAGATGCGAAAGCAGTACGCCGAAGAGCGCCGCCGCCATTGACGGTATCAGCAGGATCGCCGCACAGTAGGCGTCCGCGTTGACACGAAGCATTTTGACGACCAGCTCCGCTTCCGCAGCCAGTCCCGTCTCGCCCGTCGGATCTGCCGAGACGGCAAGGCGATTCAGCACCTCTCCGAACAATCCGACCGTCTGCTTGTAGGAAGCGTATGCATCGCCGGACCGGATGCGTTCCCGAAGGCATACGAACACGAACAGTGCAGCAAGATTCACAAACGACGCATAGATCACCGTCCGGAAGTTCGAGAGCTTCATCCGCTGCAAGCCGTACAATCCCACGCCGGGGATCGCGCACAGCAGCGCCGTATACAGCGCGTCCGTCGGATCAGCGGTCACAATAAGACCTGCGCCGAATGCGAACACGGCAAGCACCAAAAGGATCCACGGCGAGATCCGGTACGCAAGCCTTGCCCACACCGGCGGCACGGCGCAAAGCAGCAGCACGGTAAGAAGCTGCCTGACCGTGACCGCCGAAAGCATCTGCTCCGGCGTTCCCGTCGTGCTGCGCCACGTGCCGGACGAAACGAACGCAAGCGCAAACGTTCCGAGCGCTGCAGCAATCAGAAACAGCAGGATTCGATCTGTCGGTTCGGTACGATTACAAGATTCCATAATCCCATTTTACGCGCTTTCCGTCACCTCGTCAAGCAAAACGAAAAAGAAGCCGCAAATAAAAACCGGGACCGTCTCAAAACGGACGATCCCGGCTTCTTTTTTGATTATCTTGCTTTGGTTCTGACCTCTTCCATGATCTTTTCGACGAAGGCGTCGACCGGCATTGCGCCGAGGTCGCCCTCTTTGCGCGAACGCACCGCAACGGTGCCGTTCTCCGCTTCCTTGTCGCCGATGACCAGCATGTACGGGATCTTCATCATCTGCGCTTCGCGGATCTTGAAGCCGATCTTCTCGTTTCTGAGATCGATCTCCGCACGCACGTTCAGCGCGTCGAGCTTGTCTTTCAACGCCTGCGCCGCGTCGTTCGCGCGGTCGGTAATGGTCATGATCTTGACCTGCACCGGCGCAAGCCAGGTCGGGAACGCGCCCGCAAAGTGCTCGGTGATGACGCCGATGAAGCGTTCGATTGAGCCGAACACGACGCGGTGGATCATGATCGGGCGGTGGCGTTCGCCGTCCGCGCCGACGTATTCAAGTTCAAAGCGCTCCGGGAGCTGACTGTCGAGCTGGATGGTGCCGCACTGCCAGGTACGACCGAGGCAGTCCTCGATGTGGAAATCGAGCTTCGGACCGTAGAACGCGCCATCACCCTCGTTGATGACGAAGGTCTTGCCCATCTCGGTGATCGCTTCCTTCAGCACGTCCTGATTGTGCTCCCACTCCTCCACCGTGCCGATGTGGCTCTCGGGCATGGTGGACAGTTCGACCGTATAGTTCAGGCCGAAGGTCGAATACACCTCGTCGAACAGGCGCACGACGTTCTTGATCTCATCCTTCATCTGCTCGGGCGTCATAAAGATGTGCGCATCGTCCTGCGTGAAGCAGCGCACGCGGAAGAGCCCTCGCAGAGCGCCCGAAAGCTCATGGCGGTGCACGAGTCCCAGCTCGCCGCAGCGCAGCGGCAGATCGCGGTAGGAGTGCGGCTCGCTTGCGTAGACGAGCATGCCGCCCGGGCAGTTCATCGGCTTGATCGCGAAATCTTCGTCGTCGATGACCGTGGTGTACATGTTCTCTTTATAGTGCTCCCAGTGCCCGCTGCGCTCCCAAAGCGTACGGCGCAGAATGATCGGGGTCGAAATCTCGACGTAGCCGTAGCGCTTATGCACCTCGCGCCAGTAATCGATCAGCGTATTCCGAAGCTGCATGCCCTTCGGCAGGAAGAACGGGAATCCCGGACCCTCGTCGAGCAGCATAAAGAGCCCGAGGTCCTTGCCGAGCTTTCTGTGGTCGCGCTTCTTCGCTTCCTCAATGCGGGTGATATACGCTTCGAGGTCCGCTTTCTTTTCGAACGCGGTCGCATAGATACGCTGCAGCATCTTGTTCTTTTCGGAGCCGCGCCAGTATGCGCCTGCGACGCTCATGAGCTTGATGTTCTTGACCTTGCCGGTGGATGCGACGTGCGGTCCCGCGCAGAGGTCGACGAACTCGCCCTGGCGATAGAAGCTGATCGTCTCGCCCTCGGGCAGGTCCTCGATGAGCTCGACCTTGTAGGGCTCGCCCTGTTCTTTCATGAAAGCGATCGCCTCTTCGCGCGGAAGCTCGAAGCGTTCCAGCTTGTAATTCTCATTCACGATGCGGTCCATTTCCTTCTCGATCTTCTTGAAATCCTCGGTCGTGAAGGGCTCTGCCGCGTCGAAATCGTAATAGAAGCCGTCCGCGATCGCAGGACCGATCGCAAGCTTCGTCTCCGGCCAGAGTCTTTTCACTGCCTGCGCCAGGATGTGCGAGC
>CAMNHT010000046.1 GCA_946539625.1 uncultured Clostridia bacterium
AAAACATGGATCTGATGTTCTTTATCAGCATGTTCGGTGAGGTTCTGATGGTATTATTCTTCTGGCTCTATGCGAAAAACCGGAAAAGAACAAATACATGAAAACGGTTGTGATTACGGGATCATGCGCCGAGCTTTGCGCTAAGCGCGTCAAGCTGTTCTGCGGTGAGCCCGATCGAAAGAAGATATGATCCGGCTTTCTCTAGCAGGTTCGCCGTTTCAAGATCCTCGACGCCGAACAGGGCGCAAAGCGTCTTTTCCAGGTTGTTTTTCAATATGATGTCGTAGGTTGCGTCCCCCTGTTCGACGTGATAGAAGTTGCGGTATGTCGACATGTAATCCGCCTTGACCTCCGTAACGGAAGCGCCGGCAAAGCATTCGAGGATCGCGCACAGCATCCCCGTGCGGTCCTTGCCCTCCTTGCAATGGATGAGGTACGGACCGTCGTTTTCGATCAGAAACAGCACGCAGGCCTTGACCTTTTCACCGAATTCGGCGCTCAGAAAATCATAGCCCATCTCGACATTCAGGACGCTGCATCGACTGTAGTAGCTGTCCGCATAGGCGTCAAACGCCGTCATAGCCGCTTCGGAATCGCTGAGATTGATCACGGAACGGATCCCGGCGTTTTCCATTGCCTGCATGACGGGTTCGCATCTTTCGAGATCGGGGTCAATCGGCGAGCTGCTGCGATACAGAATGTTCTCCCGCATGCCGGTGACCTTGACGGCTCTGAAATTTGCGAAGTCCTCAAGGGAGAGATCGGCATAATCCGCGCGCACGTTTGTCCGTGTGAGATTGCGGGCGTCGTATTCCGCCCGATAGCCCTGCTTTTCTTTCAGGGCAATCCCGACCTCGGTGACAAAGAGGTTCCATCGGTAGCCGGGATCTTCGTCGATCGTCAGCTTTTCGCCGATCCCGGCTTCGCTTGCAAAAGAGCCCATATTGATCGCAAGCGCGATCTCGTTGTCCTCCGTGTCGAACCGGAGAATCATGCACCCGACGTCAACGTCGGTATAGGACGTGCCCACGGGAAGCTCGAATACCTGATCCGAAACCTGAACGGTAATGATATCGCCGACCTCGATGCCGTTCGCTTTCATCTCGTCAAACGTCGTATCCAGCATCACGTTTCCGGATTTCTTGATCTTGGTAAATCCGACGGTAAAGGGCGCTGCCGCTTTTTGACAGCCGGCAAACAACAGAACGACCGACATGGCGGCAAGAAGGGTGCAAATTGTTTTTTGAATCGCTTTCATATCGGAAACCTCCGGATCGTTTGTATTATGGAAAGCTGCATAGCTTTTGCTCGCGGTTGATATGCCATTCAATCACGGGATGTCCAACAAGAGTATGATGGGGTTTTATTTGATCGGAATGAGGATGGTGACGGTCGTGCCGATGTCCCGGATGCTCTCGATCGTAAGCGTGCCGCCGCACATCTTTTCGATGCGCTCTTTGACGTTTCGCACGCCGATATGCGTGCCGTCAGCGGTTTTCAGAAGCTCTGTGTCGAAACCTTTGCCGTTGTCGGAGATCACAATTTCGTGGAAACGATCCGTCGTTCGGGACGAGACGGTGACGATGCCTTCCGTTCGGATGCGCACACCGTGACGGATCGCGTTTTCGACAAGCGGCTGCAGCGTCAGCACGGGCACGGAAAAGGCGTCGTCCGTCACGTCATAGTCGACGCGCACATTCGGGAAGCGGATCATCTCGATCTCGGAATACACGCGCGTATGCTCGAGCTCCTTTGTGAACGGGATCAGATCGGGGCAGTCAAGCAAATTGATGTTGCTTCGAAGGTACGTCCCGAACTTTTCCGTCACGTCGAACGCCTTCTCCGGGTCGATGCGGCACAGCGCCTGAATCGAAGAGAGCGTATTGTACAAAAAGTGCGGCTGGATCTGGCTCATCATGATGCGGATGCGGTTCTCCGCCTTGAGCGCCTTTTCGTGGTCGTGCACATATTTCAGATGCAGCCAGATATAGTAGAACAGCGTGCTCGAGACCATCGCGATCGAAAGAAAGGTGATGCCGCTTTGCGTGTGCGCGATGAATGTATCCATCAAAGCGCCGGCGAACACCAACGCAATGTTGATGATCGGAATGATGAGCTGAAAACGATCCCGTTTTGCCTGCGCGGCGAAGGTCAGATACAAAATATAGAGCAGGATGATCGCGCTGACAATGTGACAGCTGTATCCCAGCGGTCCCCGCTGGTAGCGATTGTTCTCGACCCAGAAGCAGATATGAGAGAACAGCGCGGTCGCGTTCAAAAGTGCATTGACGCCGACCAGAACCCAAAACGGCGTATGCTTTCTGTTCGGCGCGACGATGTAACAGATCAACAGAAGCGCCAGCGGACGAGCAGCATACCCGTAGATGGCGAGGAGCGTCCTTGCGGGCGGCACATCTCCGTGAACAACGAACCAGTCGCTGACAATGTTTTCCGCAATCAGCGAAGCAATCAGCGCGGCGTTGAGTAAAAGCAGCCTGCGCAGCTTCTTTTCGACATATGGGTCGAGCAAAACGATCAGAACCAATCCCAACAGCTGTATAATAAGCGGGATCAGGACGATCAGATTGATTTCGGAGGCAAAGTCCTTCATGCGCGTTCTCCTTTATACGCACAGTATAGCATAGGTACGTACATTTTCAAAGAAAAACCGGCGTATGGCTGTATACGGGCGATCTCAGTCCCGTGTACTGCAGCTTCGTTCTCCGGGGGAAGCTGTCGATGGTACGCGCGACATATCGCCGTAAAGAAGCGGCAGCGGAGCGAAACCGTCAGGCGACTGATGAGGTGTCGCCGTGTTTAAGAACAGCGGATCCGTCTCATCCGTCGGCGTTCACCGCTTTCTCCTTAGGGAGAAGACTGATTGACGCGCACCTTGACTGTATGAACGGTTCCTTGTATTGCGGGTCCGGTTCAGCGCAGAACGTAGAACAGGATCGACGTCGCTTGCAGAATGCTGCCGAGCAGCACGAACAGATGGAAGATCGAGTGGAACCAATGCTTTTTGCTTCCGATGCCGTACAGGATCGCGCCGATGGTGTAGGCGACGCCGCCCGCCAGCAGCCAGTAGAACCCGGTCTCAGTCATCGCTTCGACCGTCTGCGGCACGGCAACGATGATAAGCCACCCCATTGCGATATAGCAGATCATCGAAAACACGCGGTATTTTCGAAGGTCGATCGCCGTCAGCGTCGTGGTGAGCGCCAATAGCCCCCATTCGAGCCCGAAGCAGACCCATGCAAGCACCGGATGCAGCGGACGGATGCCCGCAAGCAGGATCGGCGTATACGTGCCGGCGATCAGCGCGTAGATCGTGCAGTGATCGAGCACCTGCAGCACCCTCTTGCCGCGTCCGGGGCGAAGTCCGTGATAGACGCTGCTCATCGTATAGAGCCAGATCATCGCCGCGCCGTAGACGGATACGCTCACGATGCCCCATGCGTCGCGCTTCCATGCGGAAAACAGAATGCCAAACACGAGCACCGCGATCCCGATCGCGCCGCCCACGATGTGAGAGACCATATTCATGATCTCCTCGCCCTGCGTATAATCCGGAAGCTTTCGTTCATTGATCGGCGTTCGCTTCATTTGCATCCACCTGTCTTTCCGGTTCCCCGTTCCGCACGATATTGATGACCCATCGCTCGCTCTTTACCAGGATAAAGCCGATCACGCACTTAATGAGCTCCAGCGAGCAGCAGATGATATACAGCGGCAGGATCGGAAGCGCCGTGAACCGGCTCAGAACGAACGCGACGGGAATGCACAGCGCCCATACAAAGCAGCTGTCGAACAGCATGGTGATTTTCGTCTGCCCGCCGGAGCGCAGGGTAAAATAGCAGGCGTGCGTAAACGCGTTGAACGGCATCATGCATGCGGACACCCAAAGGAAGCGCGTCGCAAGCAGCTTCACTTCGTCGCCGGTGTTGTAGAGCCGCGGAATATACGGCGCGGCGACGGCGAGCGCGACGCCGAAGAACAGACAGGTGCAGACCGAAAGCGCAATGATCTTTCTGTCCGTATCCTTTGCTTCCGTGAGCTTGTCGGCGCCGAGCAGGTTGCCGACAATGATGCCGATCGAGGAGCCGATGGACATGAAGACGATGTTAAAGAGGTTCGAAACCGTGCTCGAAATGTTCAGCGCCGCGACGGCAAAAATACCGCGCGTGGAATAACACTGCATCATGGTCGTCATGCCGAGCGACCAGAGCGCCTCGTTCAGCAAAAGCGGCGTGCCCTTCAGAACGATCTGCTTTGCAAGGCTGCCCGGCACACGGAACGAGCGATAGACGCCCTTGAAGAACGGGAACAGCGCCGTGTGGGTATGCGCGTAGATGACGATGATCAGAAGCTCGACAAAGCGGGAGATCACCGTTGCGATTGCCGCGCCGAGAACGCCCAAAGCGGGAAAGCCGAGCTTTCCGAAGATCAGCAGATAATTGAACACAAGATTGACGAGCACGGCGGACCCGCTGCCGACCATCGGCACAAAGGTCTCGCCCGTTTCACGCAGTGAAAACGCGTAGCACATCGAGACCGCGGCGGGAACAAGCCCGATCAGCATAATGAGAACGTACCTGCTGCCGTATTCGAGCGTAGCGGCAAGATCGCCCTCCGCGCCGCTTTCATGCAGAAACAGCGTGAGCAGCGGACGGTGGAAAAAACCGAGCACGATGAGCGCGACGGCGCAGATGATCGCGCAGATCAGAAGCTTAAAGCGCAGCACATGCCGGACGCCGTCCATGTCCTTCTTGCCGGCGAACTGCGCGCCGAAGATGCTGGCGCCGGAGAGCCCGCCGAAGACCGTCAGGTTGAACACGAAGATCAGCTGGTTCGCGATCGCGACGCCGCTCATCTGCTCGGTCCCGATCCGGCCGACCATCAGGTTGTCCAGGACGTTCACGAACTGGCTGACGCCGTTCTGGATCACGACGGGAATGACGATTGCCAATACCGCCTTATAAAACGCTTTATTCCCGATGTATTTTGAAAGAAAAGAATGATTTTCCATGGTCTGCCGTTTCCTTTCGGGCGTTCTTCGCCCGCCTGTCTCACAGTATAGCATGCCGCACCGAAAAAGGGAAGCCGAAACACGCGATCTCCCTTGCGGGACCGGGTAAAAGACGGTATAATGCATTTCAGAAACCATGCGGAGGTGCGGTATGACGCTGTACGATAGACTGACGGCAGTCAGAGACGGGGAATACCGGGCGTTTCAGGTGAAGCTGGTCCCCAACGTCCCGTCCGAAACGATCATAGGCGTGCGTACGCCCGATATGCGCAGGATCGCAAAGGAACTCAAAGGAACAGAGGAGGCGGACGCGTTTCTTTCCACCCTGCCGCATCCGTATTATGAGGAAAACCTGATCCATTTCTTCCTGCTTGCGGAGATCAAAGACTTCGATGCGTGCGTAAACGCGGTGGACACGTTTCTGCCGTATGTCGACTGCTGGCCGGTCTCGGATCAGGCGACGCCGAAAGCGTTCCGCAAAAATCACGAAAAGCTTCTGCCGCATATCAAAAAATGGATCGCGTCGGAGCATGTCTATACGGCGCGGTTCGGTTTGCGCATGCTGATGAACGAGTTTCTTGACGATGATTTCCGCCCGGAATATCTTGCGCTTGCGTCTTCCAAAACCGGCGAGGATTATTATCTCAAAATGATGGTCGCATGGTATTTCGCAACGGCATTGGCAAAGCGATACGACGAGACAATTCCGTATATCGAAAACCGCGCGCTCGACCCGTGGGTGCACAAAAAAGCCATCCAGAAAGCGCTCGAAAGCTTCCGCGTCACCGACGCGCACAAGGACTATCTGAAATCGCTGCGGTAAGGACCTGAATCGAAAACAGCTTTCGATGAAAGGAGACGGACCGTGAGGATCGTTTTGCTGCACGGGCGGAATCATAAGGGCAGCACCTACCACGTCGCACACAGGATCGTGGAGAAGATCGAAAACAAAAAGGAGATCGCTGAGATCAACGCGGCGTATCGCGCGCCGTTCGTAAGGTAAAAAACAGGAGGGTATTATGCTGGAAGTCGGAATGAAGGGACATCTCGAAAGGACGGTGACTGCGGACCTTTCGGCAAAGGTCTGGGGCAGCGGCGCTGTGGACGTGTACGGGACGCCGTGCATGATCGCGCTTGTTGAGGAAACGGCGTGGAGAAGCGTGCAGGACGAACTGGAACCGGGACAGGCGACGGTCGGTACGAAGCTTGACATTGCGCACATCGCGGCAACGCCGATCGGCATGCGCGTTTGGTGCGATACGGAGCTCATTGAGATCGACCGCAGACGGCTTGTGTTCTCTGTGACCGCGTATGACGAAGCCGGCAGGATCGCCGAGGGCACGCACGAGCGCTTTGTCGTCGACGTCGGGAAGTTTCAGGCGAAGGCGAACGCGAAAGCCGCAAAGTGAGCGTGCCTGCCCCGCGGAGAACGAAAGATGCAGTATGACATCAGACCGCTGACGCCGGAAGAGGCGGAGAACGTCGAACAAAAGATCGACGAGTCGGACCGTTTCGTTGTGCCGCCGGAGGATGGCGCGGCGGAGGAAGAGATCGTTTTGAAGATCACCGACGGCGAAGAAAAGATCATCGCCGGCTGCACGGCGTGGATCGACCGGTGGAAGTGCGTGGACTTAAGCCATCTTTGGGTGGACGAGCGGTACCGGAACCGCGGTCTGGGTTCACGGCTCTTTCGCGAGATCCTGCGCACGGCAAGGGAAAAGGGCTGCACGATCGCGACTGTGGGACTCTACAGCTTTCAGGCGAGCGCATTCTGTGAAAAGCGCGGCATGACCGCGTTCGATATCAAAGAGGACTGCCCGAAGGGACATACCCATCAATACCTTGCGATCCGGCTCGATCGGGTCGCACCGGAGGATGAACCGGGCGAAGCGCCGTTTCCGATCCAAAGCGGCGACGCGAAGGACAACGCGTTTCTTCTGGACAGATTCTATGCACACAGCGACGAACAGGTTCCCCGCGCGCACGCGTATCTGTCGTTCGACAAAAAGATCGCGGACGAAACGGGACATCTGATCGCGGGCGTCGAGGCTGGCGTCAACGGCTGGAACGTCGGCTATGTGGATGTTCTTTGGGCGGAGGAGCCGTATCGCGGGCAGGGATTGGGGTCAAAGCTCCTGCGGGAAGCCGAACGCGAGATCACGGCGCACGGCGGAGAACGGGCGCTCGTGTCGGCGTTCGACTGGCAGGCGATCCCTTTTTTCGAAAAGAACGGGTATGCCGTGACCGGTACGCTCGACGATTTCCCGAAGGGGCATCGGTTTTATTGCATGGAGAAAAAGCTGTGAACAGTTTGAAGCTTCGTCCGCATCATGCGCTGTGCGCGCAGTTCTTTGTCGGAAAAGGATACAGCGGGCAGTTTGTTGCACATATGTACGCGGTGTTGAAGGAACTGGACCGCGGCGCCGCTGTGACGCTTGTCAATGAATGCGACGCGATTTGCGCGGGCTGTCCGAACGCGCAAAACGGCGTCTGCGAGACAGACGAAAAGGTGCGGGCAATCGACCGACGCGCCGTCGAAGCAATGGGACTGCGGTTTTTCGATACGCTCCCGTGGCAGGATCTTTCGGCGCTTGCGAAGGCAAAGATTATCGCGGCGGGCAAGCTAAAAGATGTCTGCCGCGACTGCGAATGGATCGGCGTCTGCATGGGCGCCGAAAGAGACGAATGATCCTTCGGATCGGAAAGGAACGTACGTATGGATGAGGTATTCAGACCGATGCGCCGGTTTAAGCAGGCGCTGGAGAAGGCGGAATGCGAAATGCTCCTCAGGACCGAAAAGCGGGGCACACTTGCGGTGATCGGGGACGGCGGGTATCCGTACGCCGTACCGATCAACTTCCTCTATGACGCAGCCGAAAACAGGATCTGGTTCCATTCGGCGGGCAGCGGACACAAATTCGACGCCTTGAAGCGCTGCGACAAGGTCTGCTTTACGGTGCATGACGCCGGCGAGCAGCGCGGCGACTGGTCCTATTACGTCAAAAGCGTGATCGTTTTCGGCCGCGCAAGACCGGTGACCGATCCCGCCGTGAAATATGAAAAGGCAAAGGCGTTCGGAATGAAATACTATCCGAGCGAGGAAGAGCTCGAAGGAGAGCTTTCGCGCGACATTGACCGCGTGCAGATCATGGAGATCGTCATCGAACACATGAGCGGAAAACTTGTGCATGAAAGATAAAGGACCTTGTGAAACGGTGCAAAAAGCGGTATAATCGATCTGTAAAAGCCGGAAGACGGCAAGGAGGTACTGTATGGGAGAAGCGGCAATCGGCACAACATTCTTTTTTGACTGGGAAATGCGGCTCATGGAATGGCTGCAGGCACATATCGGCAAAACCGATATCGGGTTCTGGATCCTTTCGAATCTGTCCGCGTTCG
>CAMNHT010000047.1 GCA_946539625.1 uncultured Clostridia bacterium
TGTCGCTGTCCAGACGCACGCTGTAGGTAATCTTCTGGATATCCGCGCTGTCGATCTCGCGCACGAACGCATAGTCCGCGACATTCGCCGCGGTCGCTTCGGCGTCATAGCTTTCCGTGTAGCAGATCTCCATGGGGGCGTACTGATCGTCGCCCGATCCGAGCGACCACTCCTTGATCCCTTCAAGGAAGATCTGCACGTAATGACCGTAGTCCGCAAGCGCATGGACGAGTTCTGTCGTCTCGTAGTCGAACTGATCCTGTATGCCCTCGAACGTTTCGATATACTGCGCGATCGAGTACGTCTCCGATACCGTCAGCCCGTCGCCGTAATGGAACGTCGCGGTGATCGTGTCCGCCATCTGGATCGAGGTCACATAGCAGGTGAAGCCATAGTAGACGCTTCTCGTGCTCGTCTGGCCTTCGTTATACGGAACCGGATCGCTGTCCACCTCGCCCGCGCCGGAGATCTCGAACGTCATGTAGCTCTCCGTGTAGTCCACGCCGGCGATCGTCGGAAGATCCATATAGAAGTTTATGCCGATCTTGCCGGAAAGTTCCAGCGAGTGGGACGCAAAGGTCGGTTCGGGACCTTCTCCGATATAGAAGTATCCGCCGAATTCGCTCCACGCGTCGTTATACGTCGTCTGGAAATAGATGTTCACACTGCCCGCGTGTGCGGCGTCGACCGTGTACTGATTGTCCACTCCGTCCGGATACCATGCGTCGATCGCGTCGTCCGTGATATGAACGACCTTGATCTCGTCGCCCTCCGCAAGCACGGTGCTGAGCATGTATTCGTTTTCATTGTTCGGATTCACATCGAACACGTTCGCCGGGTCGATCGCATCCATCGTCCAGTCCGGTCCGATCAGGTAGTAGCCGTCCGCGATCGGATCCCGTGTCCACTGTGCGATCAGCGTGAAGTTGTTTGCATAATACGCATCGCCCGGATTGGCTTCGCCTGCCTGATCGCCAAGCACCAGCTGCCAGTTGACAAAGGTATGGTTGGTCCATGTGAACGGATTGTCCGGAAGCGTGTAAGCGTCGACGCCGATGTTGTACGGCGAGAACTGTCCGTTCGCCGCATCGTTGAAACTCTCCGCCCAGACGCCGTCGTCCAGGCTGGTGATCTCAACGGGATCGCCGCCCGCTTCGCCCGGGTCAAGCGTTACGATATATTTCGGACCGAACTCCGCGACCACCGTGACGGCGCTGTCCGGCATGGTGAAGTAGTTGGCGTCGATCTCGGTCTCTGCGCCTACGGCGCCGATCGGCGAGCCGCTCTTCATAACGCCGGCAGGCAGTTCGATCCGCGCATTCGGTTCGGGCTTTTCGTCAGGCTTCCGTTCGGTCTTCGGCTCAAAGCCCTGCAAAACGGCTTCCTTCGCCTTCGGACCCGGTACCAACGCATTTTCGCCGTCTTCGTCGACATAGGCGAGATATTCAAGCACCGCGCCCTGATCCGGCGTGACGGTCAGCGGAACGAAATCGCCCGGCTTTGCCCGCGTGACAAACGTAACGACGGTACCGTGTTCGATGTTCTCGTCAACCGTGACGGGGTAACCGCCCGGCAGGATCACATCCGCCGCGGAAACCGGCTGCGTGCCTTCCTCGTCCAGATAATAATATCCGCAGACGTCGCAGACGTAATACGCGATGTTGCCATCCTCCGTTCCGGTGGGTTCCTTTGCGGGAACGTACGTCATCGAGTGGTTGCCCGTCTCGCACGGATTGACGGGCGTACCTTCGATCGAAACGTCGTCGATGTTCAGCCAGAACATATCGGTGACGTTATAGTGACGGATCGCAATGTGAACGACCGGCTCGCCGACAAAGTCGGACAGATCCGCCGTGTATTCCGCGTATTCATTCGTTGCGGTATAGTCCTCCGAAACCTTGACCCAATCGGCAGGATTGTACGTGGTGCCGGCGTAGAACGCGAACACTTCATTGCAGTACGTGTCGTCCTGTCCTCTTGCCCATGCCGAAAGCGTCGCGTCTTCGACGTCGGCAAGTGAGAACGCCGGAGAGACGGCGAACTGATCGGGCGTGAGCGCGCCGATATCGTTCATATAGGACGCGGAGTGGATCATGCCGCTGCCGCCGTGATAGGTCCAGTTGCTGCCGTAGATCCAATCCCAGCTGTATCCGTCGCCGTCGCCGTCGAAGAACCACCAGTCGAAGGGCTCGTCTTCAAAGTCCCAGTATGCGATCAGCTTCGACAGTACGGTATAACCGCATTCGGTGCAGACGTCGGTGACGACGCCGTCTTCCGTTACCGTCTCGAAAGTGCAGTCCTCGGTCTTTGTTTCTTCGCAGCGACCGCAGGTATAGGTATGCGTACCGTCGTTGTTGGAAACCGCCTCGCTCCAGTCATGCCCGAGCGCGGGCACATTGAACACGTCGCTTAGCAGCGCGGGCTCGGTACCCTCTGCGTCATAAAACATTCTGCCGCAGTTTTCGCACTCCCAGTATGCGTCGTGTCCGCCCTCGGTGCAGGTTGCTTCCGCTGCCGGCACTGCAACGAGCACATGGTTGTCGCATGCCGGGAACGTTCCGGTCACTTCCACGTAGTCGACGTACACATAATACTGATCCGAGCATTCAAAGTGCCGGACCGCGATATAAACGGTCGGTTCGCCCGCAAAGTCGGACAGATCGGCCGTATATTGCTGATACGTGCTGGTGGGGCTGATATAGTCGGAAATCATCGTCATGGAATCGACATCCGTCGAGGTGCCCGCGTACAGCGCGATAATGTCGTCATAGCTGGAATCCCGTGACCAAACAGAAAGCTGTGCGCTGTCGGTTCCCAAGAGAGAGAACGACGGAGAGATCGCCCAGTTGTCCGGCGTCAGCGCGCTGCCGTTGTACCATGAATCGGAGCGGAGATTGTGGGTTCCCTCATATGCGTAGTCGGTATTGTACCATACCCAGCCGTAGCCGTCGCCGTTCGCGTCGACAAAGGTCCAGTCGACGGGCTCCTCTTCAAAGTCCCAGAGCGCGATACTTTGCGCGCCGGTCACCTCATCCGTATAGGAATAGCCGCATTCCCTGCAGGTATGCTTTGTGAAGCCCCCTTCCGACTGCTCTTCATAATCGCAGTCCCCGGTCTCCGTGATGTCGCAGCGGCTGCAGGTGTGAACATGCGTGCCGTCGCCGTTGGAAACCGCATTCGTCCATTCGTGACCGAGCGGCGCGATCTCACGCGTGATTTCCTCGCCGCAGATCGTGCAGATCGCGGTCTCCTCACCCGGATCGGTACATGTCGCGGGGGTTACGGTCGTCCAATCGCCCGGAACGTGCAGCTCCGAATAGAGCGGATACGAACCGGTATTGGAGGTTCCCCAGATACGGGCGCCGAGATAATAGGTCTCCCCTTCCGTCAGCGTAACGACAAGTCTGAAATTGTATTCGTCGCCGCCGTCGTCGTTCGTCGCCGTCTGCGTTCCTTCGGCGTCATAGAGATACACTACCGTATCAAAGCTTCCGGTGGAGTAGAACGTGTATTGACACGAGAACTCCGGAACGACCTTGAAATACGCGTACTGTCCTCCGGTCGTGATGTTTACCGTCGCCACTTCTCCCGGAATGAGCTCCGGGGCGTTTTCCATGTCCTCTGCCGTGATCGCGCCCGCCGCCGGAATTCCGACGCACAGCGCCATACAGAGTGCAAGCAAAACAGCCGTCAAACGTCTCCTCATCATCAGATCCTCCTTGTTTTTTTATGAATTTCATGCTGTTGTTTATGGACAAATCGCACAGCATTTCATCCTATATTATATATTACCATATGACCACTGTCGTGTCAACCGCATTTGCACAAATCGAGCGATCAATATGCACATTTTCGTGCGACACCGCTTGCCGATCGCGGAGAATATCCGGCACCGATGTTTTTTGGCATTGTGATTCCGGAAAGACTGTGCTATAATACATTCTGAAAGAGTGTGCGGCCTTCGCCGCTGAAAGGAACGAACGTCTTGGCACGACGCGCATTGTACCGCGAATACCGTCCGGAGACCTTTTCCGAGGTCATCGGGCAGGATCATATCACCACCATATTGAAAAATCAGGTGCGGGAGGGCAAGCTTTCCCACGCCTATCTGTTCTGCGGCTCGCGCGGGACCGGCAAGACGACCTCGGCGAAGATCCTTTCGCGCGCGGTCAACTGCCTCGATCCCAAAGACGGCGAGCCGTGCGATCAGTGTTCCGCCTGCCGACTCGTCAAAAACGGCAGCGCCGACGTGATTGAGATCGACGCGGCGTCCAACAACAGCGTGGACAACGTGCGTTCGCTGATCGAGCAGGCGCAGTTCGCGCCGCTGGAGCTCCGTTACCGCGTGTTCATCATCGACGAGGTGCACATGCTCTCGAATGCGGCGTTCAACGCGCTTCTGAAGACGCTCGAGGAGCCGCCGAAGCACGTGCTCTTTATCCTCGCCACGACCGAGCCGCAAAAGCTCCCCGCGACGATCATTTCGCGCTGCCAGCGGTTTGACTTTCACCGGCTGACGATCGCGCACATCGTGGCAAACCTCACGTCCGTGCTCGAAAAAGCGGGCGCAGACATTGAGCCGAACGGGCTGCGTCTCATCGCGCGCGCAGCGGACGGCGGCATGCGCGACGCGCTCTCGCTTGCCGATCAATGCCTTTCCTACGCGGGAAATCATGTGACCGAACAGGACGTTCTGGACGCGCTCGGAAGCGTTTCCTCCGCCGTGCTCGAGGATACGGCAAGAGCGCTCCTTTCCGGAAACGCCAATGATGCGGTGCGCGCGCTGGACAACGTGGTGCGAAACGGCAGAGATCTCGGCGTATTTTTAGGCGATCTCATAAAGCACTTTCGCGCGCTGCTGCTTGCCAAAACCTGCGGCGACTGTAAGGATCTATTGGACTGTACCGACGATCAGATGGCGCGGTATCTCAAGGTCGCAAAGGAAGCGGACGAAGCGCGGATCCTTTACGCCATGGAGCAGATCCTTGCGGTGCAGAGTAAGCTTCGGCTGTTCCCTGCCCCGCGCGTTCCGATCGAGGCGACGTTCGTTCGCATCTGCCGTCCGGTCGACGATATGAGCTTTGCCGCGCTCGAAGCGCGTGTTGCGCTGCTGGAAGCAAGGCCGGCGGGGACAACCCCTTCATCTTTGCCTGACGGCAAGAACGTCTCCCCTTGCATAGGGGAGGCAAGGCGCCCGGATCAAGACCGCCCGCAAGCGGCTGCCCCTCAGTCAGCTGTCGCTGACATGGGGAGCTCAATCGTCCCCCCGTGGGATGAGCCGCCGATGCCTGAGGAACCGCCCGCGCCGGAAACAAACCCTTCGTCCTTGCCCGACAGCAAGGACACCTCCCCTTACACAGGGGAGGCAAGGCACGACGTCCCGTCAACGCCGGAACCGACCCCAACCGCCGCCCCCGCGGCAAACAGCGAGGCGGAAACGCTCTGGGAAGCAGCAAAGAAGAAGATTATGGAGCTGAATCCTATGGTGTTCTTCTATGTAAAAGATACACGCGGCGCGTTGCTCGACGGCGACACACTCACGGTCGAGTTCCCGGCGACGCAGGAAAGCAGCATGAACGGCATGCGTGCGGAGCGGAACCTGAAGATCGCGAAGGACGCGATCGAGGCGGTGCGGCCCAAGACGTCGCTCGTGTTCCGGCTTGCGGCGCTGCTGGACAAAAACGAAGAAAAACTGAAGGAGCTGTTCGGAAGCTCCCTGACCATCAAATAACGGAGGTAACAACATGGCAAAAGGCGGATTCCCGAGAGGCGGCATGGGCGGCGGCATGAACATGCAGCAGATGATGATGAAGGCCCAGAGAATGCAGCAGGAGATCGAGAAGAAGCAGGCGGAGCTGAACGCGACCGAATTTTCGGCGACCGCGGGCGGCGGTATGGTGACCGTCACCGTGCTCGGTGACAAGACGGTACAGTCCGTTAAGATCGACCCCGCGTGCGTCGATCCCGACGACGTGGAGATGCTCGAAGACCTGATCCTTGCGGGCGTGAACGCCGCGCTGAAGGAAGCGGGCGACACGGTCGAGCGTGAAATGAGCAAGATCACCGGAGGCATCGGCCTCGGCTTCTGATATGGCGATCGAATCCATCGAAAAACTGACGACACAGCTTGCCCGGCTTCCGGGCATCGGGCGAAAGACCGCGCAGCGGCTTGCGTACCACATCCTGAGCGTACAGAAGGAGCAGGCGACGGAGCTTGCGGAGGCGATTCTTTCCGCGCGGGAAAAGGTGCATCCGTGCCCGATCTGCGGCGCGTTCACCGACCTCGACACCTGTGAGCTGTGCGCCGATCCGAAGCGGACCGACGAGGTCGTTTGCGTTGTAAGCGACGCGCGCGACGTGCTTTCCATGGAAAAAACACGCGAGTTCCACGGGCGCTATCACGTACTGAACGGCTCGCTCTCGCCGATGAACGGCATCGGTCCGGGTGCGCTGCGCATCAACGCGCTTTTGGAACGCTGCAAGTCCGGCACGGTCAAGGAAGTCATCCTTGCAACAAATCCGGATGTGGAGGGCGAAGCGACCGCTTCGTACATTGCAAAGCTATTAAAACCGATGGGGATCTTGACCTCGCGCATTGCGCACGGCATCCCGATCGGCGGCAATCTCGAATACACCGACGAGGTCACGCTTGCCAAGGCGCTGGAAGGACGACGGATTCTCTGATGAAACGGTTTTGGATCGCAGCATTGTTTGTTCTGACGCTTGCGCTCGCCTGCGGTACGCCGCAGGAGGCGGAAGTGCAGGATACGCCTGCGCCGACGGTGCCCGCGGCTGCCGTGCCCGCACCGACGGAGAAGCCGGACACGGTCGTCTTTGAAGAGCCGGCGCCCTCGCTGCTGCCGACGCTGCCGCCGACGCCCACGCCTACACCGGAGCCCACCCCCGTCCCCCCGCTCATGGGGATTAAGATCGGGCTGGACCCGGGGCATCAGCAGCGCGCTGATATCAATACGGAACCGATCGCGCCGAACGAGGAAAAAACCAAGATGAAATGCTCCTCCGGCACGCGCGGGATCGTGACCGGCATTTACGAATACGAGGTGAACCTTGCCGTAGGGCTGAAGCTCAAAGCGCTTCTGGAGGAAAACGGCGCGACCGTATTCATCACACGGACGACGCACGACGTGAATATCAGTAACCGCGAGCGCGCGGAGTTTTTCAACGAGAACGCGGTCGACCTCGCGGTACGGCTTCACTGCAACGGAACGGACGATACGAGCGTGCGCGGTGCGTTCATGCTGCTGCCGAGCAAGGAGCGCACGGCGTTCTACAGCGAAAACAACCGCGCGGCTGCGGCGATCATCGAGCAGTACTGCAGGGAGACCGGTCTTGAGATGCGAAAACGCAACGGCATCACGTACAGCAGCTCGCAAACAGGCTTCAACTGGTGCACGCGACCGATCGTTTGTATAGAAATGGGTCATATGAGCAATGAAACAGAAGACTTGCTCTTGACGAGCGACACTTTTCAAGATAAGATGGCAGTTGGGATTTTAAAGGGGATCCTTGCGTACTTCGATCCCGAAGAAGCTTCAGGAGGAGGAAATCCATGAATAAACCGATCTGCGTACGGTCTGAGGTCGGAAAGCTCAGAACCGTTATGCTGCACTGTCCGGGCGCGGAGCTCGAAAACCTGATGCCCGACTATCTCGCGCGGCAGCTGTTTGACGACATTCCGTATCTCGTTCACGCAAAGGAAGAACACGATCAGTTTGCGAAAACACTTCGCGACTGCGGCGTTGAGGTGCTGTATCTCGATACGCTCTTACAGGAAGCGATCGAGGCGGCGGACGCAAAGGACGAGCTCATTTGGGAGTACATCCGCGAGGCGAATATCGCGGCGGAAGGCGCCGAGCAGGCGGTCAACGAATACCTCTCCGCGCAGCCGCTGGACAAGCTCATCCAGATCCTGGCGGGCGGCGTTCGAAAGAGCGACATCCCGAAGGTCGAAAAGCGGCATCTGGTGGATTATACCGACGACAAGTATCCGTTCTACGTCGATCCCATGCCGAACCTCTATTTCACGCGCGATCCGTTCATGAACGTCGGCGACGGCGTGCTGATCTCGCGCATGGCAAACGAGGTCCGTCGGCGCGAAACGCTGTTTGCGAAGTATATTTTCAAGTATCATCCCGTCTATAAGTGGGTGCCGAAGTACCATGACCGTACCGATGTGCATTCATTGGAAGGTGGCGACTGCCTCGTGCTCTCGCCCGAGACCGTGGCGTTCGGCATGTCGCAGCGCACGAGCGCGCAGGCGGTCGAGCTTGCCGCAAACCGTCTGATCGGCGAACGCACCGGCATCCGTGAGATCCTTGCGGTCGATATTCCGAAGGTGCGCGCATTCATGCATCTCGACACCGTCATGACGATGGTCGACGTCGATTCGTTCGTCGTGC
>CAMNHT010000048.1 GCA_946539625.1 uncultured Clostridia bacterium
GGCTCGGTCTCGGTGACCTTGAGCTCAACGAAGTTCGGCGCTTCGACGGAGAACGCGTTGCCCTTGTAGAAGCGCATCTTGACCTGATCGTTCTCCTTGATGAAGTCGATCGCGTCTTCGACCTGCTCGAAGTTCAGCGGGATCTGCTCATAGGTTTCGATGTCCATGAAGTAATAGAGCTCTCCGTCGGAATACAGATATTCCATGTCCTTGGTTTCAATGTGTGCCAGCGGGTACTTGTCCGTCGGGCTGAAGGTACGCTCCAGCACAGCGCCGGTCATAACGTTCTTGAGCCGGGTGCGAACGAACGCCGCGCCCTTGCCCGGTTTTACGTGCTGGAAATCCGAGATCGACCAAACCACGCCGTCAATCTCAACCGTCACGCCCTTGCGGAAATCGCCTGCCATAATCATAAGTATGTCCTCCCAATTAGATTCCTTGTATTTCAAATATGCTGAAGTTCTTTGGTCGCATGCGCAAAGTTCAGCTTGCCGTCCTTTGTGACGACGCAGCAGTCCTCGATGCGGACGCCGAACTTACCTTCGATATAGATGCCGGGCTCGACCGTGATCGTCATGCCCTCTTCAAACGGCGTATCGCCGGTGACCGACGCGCGCGGCTCCTCGTGAATGAGAAGACCAAACCCATGACCGAGTGAATGACCGAAGCAGTCGCCGTAGCCCTTTTCGGTGATGTAATCGCGCGCGATGGCATCAAGCTCCTTGCCGGTGATGCCCGGTTTCAATGCGTTCAGCGCACGAGTCTGCGCTTCGAGCACGATGTTGTAGATCTCCTCGGCAAACGGATCGACCTTGCCCACCGCAAAGGTACGCGTCATATCGGAATGGTAGCCGTTATAAAGGCATCCGAAGTCGACGACCACGAGATCGCCCTCCTGCAGCTGTCTGTCGCCGGGGACCGCATGGCACATGGCGCCGTTCGGACCGGAACCGACGATCGTTTCAAACGACGGACCCTCGCTGCCGAGCTTTGCGCAGATATATTCGAGCTCTGCCGCTACGCGGCGTTCCGTCATGCCGGGCTTGACGACCTTCAGAAGCTCCATGAACGCTTCATCCGCCATTGCCTGTGCCTTCCCGAGATTCTCGATCTCGTCGGGTGTCTTTTTGATGCGGAGCAGAGACAGCTCCTTTGCAAACGGAACAAGCTCCGCGCCGAATGCGGCGTACGCCTGATATTGTGCATAGCTTACGAAGTCCTCTTCAAAGCCGATGCGTTTGACATGTTCGGATTCGATGATTTCTTTCAGCTTTTCGCGGTGCGCAAGACCGGAAACCTCGACGATCTCACAGCAGTCGCCCGCCTGTGCCTTCGCCTGAATGGTGTAGCGGAAGTCGGTCAGAAGCACGCTGCGTTCCTTTGTGACCAGAACGCTTGCGTCCTCACTCGTAAACCCGGAAAAATAACGGATCGCGGTGACGGATTTCAGAAGGGCTGCGTCCAGTCCCGCTTTTTCCATTTCTGCGCGAAGCCGTGCAATACGATCGTTCATAGCATCCTCCATTTAAGTCTATATCATAGGTATTATAGCCGATTCCGCCTGCGTTTGCAAGCCCTGTACGAAAAAAAGTCCCGGCGTTTGCCGGGACCGAACTTAAGTCTGCATTCGTTTTGTCAGCGTTTCAAATGTCTTTTCGAGCACCGGCACGTTGCGCCATGCGCATCCGATGGGGACGCCGGGACGATTGTCGCCGTGGAAATCGCTGCCGCACGTCACCATCAGGTGATACTTCCATGCCATCGAAACAAACATCTCCGTCTGCCGCTGCGTGGACGTCGGATAGTATGCTTCCAGCCCCATGAGCCCCATATCGGTGAGCTCCCTGACCAATGCGTTCGGGTTGTCGCGAATGTGACACGGATGCGCCAGGATCGGAAGCCCGTCCGCGATATGGATGATGTCGATGACCTGTTGCGGCGTAAAACGCTGCTCGGTATAATACCCGACCGTGCCCGGCCGCAGATACTTGGCAAACGCGTCGCGGACGTCGGACGCGTAACCCGCTTTGATCAGCGCATGTGCAATGTGCAGCTTTGTGGTCATCGCTTCCGGACGGCCTACAAGCGGCTGAATGTCATATCCCGCTTCTTTGAGACGCGCATAAATGATCCTGTTGCGCCGTTCCCTGCGGTCTCTGGCAATCTCCAGAGCGCGAACAAGCGTCGGATTGTCCGGATCGACGTCCAGCCCGATGATATGCAGCTCGTGCCGCCATTCGTTGTCCATTTCCACCGCCGGCAGAACGGGCACGCCGTATTCCTTCCCCGCTTCGAGCGCTTCTCTGACACCCGCGATATTGTCGTGATCCGTCAGCGCAAGCAGCCTGATCTTGCCGCGCGCGGCAATGCGAACGATCTCCGTCGGCGTTGCGGTGCCGTCGGAAACGCAGCTGTGCG
Organism: uncultured Clostridia bacterium; assembly: GCA_946539625.1. The sequence goes on from CAMNHT010000048.1 coordinate 2,419, forward strand.
TATGAAGGTCAAAGCGGTTCTCGTCCATTTTTATGCTTCCGTTTCTTCTTTTGGTTCTTCTTTGAGAGGCTCCTCCGTTTCGGGTTCGACCATGACCGTATCCATGTCCTCACCCTCAAGAACCCTGATAAACTGTGTGCCTGTCACGCGCTCGTATTTCAGCAAGAGCTTTGCGCAGGCGTCAAGCCCGTCGCGGTGATCGCGCAGGATCTGTTCCGCACGTTCGAACTGTCCTTCCAGAATGGATCGGATCTCCGCGTCGATCTTTGCGGAGAGCGCTTCGGAATAGTTTTTGGCGTGTCCCCAATCCTTTGCGATGAAGACCTCGGTATCGCCGCCCAAGAACACCGGGCCGACGGCGTCGGACATGCCGTATTCCTCCACCATCTTTCGTGCGGTCTGCGTCGCCTGCTTGAGGTCCTGTACGGCGCCGGTCGATACGTCGGTGAACACGATCTTTTCGGCGACTCTGCCGCCCATCGTCATACAGATCTCGTCCAGCATGTGCGATTTCAGCGTGTGATGGATATCCTCCTTGGGAAGCATCATCGTATAGCCTGCCGCCCAGCCGCGGGAAATGATGGAAACCTCATGCAGATCGTCGCAGTTTTCGAGCGCGTGCGCAAGGATCGCATGTCCGCATTCATGGTAGGCGGTGATCTGCTTATCCTTCTCGGTCACGACGCGGCTCTTCTTCTCGGGTCCCATCTGTACGCGCGTGACCGCTTCCTCCAGATCCTTCTGCGTGATCTCTCTGCGGTGATCGCGGGTGCAGAGGATCGCCGCTTCGTTCAGCACGTTTTCAAGGTCGGCGCCCGTGAAGTAAGGCGTGCGCCGCGCAAGCGTCTTTAAGCTGACGTCCTTTGCAAAATGCTTGTTGCGTGCGTGGACCAGAAGGATCTCCTCTCTGCCCTTCACGTCCGGATACCCGACCGTGATGCGGCGGTCGAACCGACCGGGTCGCAGAAGCGCGGGGTCGAGGATGTCCGCACGGTTCGTCGCAGCCATGACAATGATGCCTTCGTTTGCGGCAAAGCCGTCCATTTCGACAAGAAGCTGATTCAGCGTCTGTTCGCGCTCGTCGTGTCCGCCGCCCAAACCTGCGCCGCGCTGACGTCCGACCGCGTCGATCTCGTCGATGAAGACGATCGCAGGTGCTGCGCGCTTTGCTGTCTCGAACAGATCGCGTACACGAGATGCGCCGACGCCCACGAACATCTCGACAAAGTCGGAACCGGAGATCGAGAAAAACGGTACGCCCGCTTCTCCCGCAACGGCCTTCGCCATCAGCGTTTTGCCGGTGCCCGGAGGTCCGACGAGCAGAACGCCCTTCGGAATACGCGCGCCGTTTTCCGTAAAGCGCTTATGATCGCGCAAAAAGTCCACGACCTCCCTGAGCTCCTCTTTCTCCTCAACAAGCCCGGCGACGTCCTTGAACGTAACCTTATCCTTGCTCGGATCGTTGAGCCTTGCGCGGGATTTCGAGAAGTTCATCATCTGCCGATCGCCGCGCTGCCGGTACAGGAACAGTACCACAAGTCCGCCGAGCATCAGAAGCGGAACGATCTGCAGCGCAATATACCACCATGGCATGTCTTCGGGGATCGCGCTCTGCATGACAAAGCTGTAATCGGACGAGGTGACCTTATCAGGTTCGATGCCCTTCTGCTCAGAAACAAGCGTACTCATATATTTCGAAAACAGGTCGTTGTCGAGATACATGACGAAATCCGATCTCGAAGGGAGATCCGTCGCGTCGTATTCACTGGTCGTCAGAAGGCCGTAATAGGTTCCGCCTCCGATCACTTCATAGACTGCTTTGATCTGATTTTGCTTATAGTACTCCGAGAACTCCGCAAACTTGATCTCCTTCGTTCTTCCGGATGAGCAGCCGTTTGTGACCATAAAGACGAGCGCAGCAAGAACCAGCGCCCACACGACCATCGTGATGATGCGACCGCGCGCGTTTCCCTGTCTTCCCGGTTCGTTGCCGTTTTGATTGTTGTTGGGATTGAATTCCAATTTGTCCTCCGTTCAGGGGTAGGATGCCCCGCTTTTCCGGGATCAGCTGTAGATCTCGGGCTTTAATACGCCCACATAGGGCAGGTTGCGATACTTTTGCTTGTAGTCGAGACCGTAGCCGACCACGAACTTGTTGGGTACCACGAAGCCGCAGTAATCCGGTGTGATCTCGCACTCGCGGCGCTCGGGCTTGTCGAGGAAGCAGCATGTGCGGATCGAAGCGGGCTTACGCTCCCAAAGAAGACGCGTCATGTAGGAAAGCGTCAGACCGCTGTCCATGATGTCTTCGGCGATCAGAACATGCTTGCCGGTGATGCTCGAATCCATGTCCTTCGTGATGCGGACAATGCCGCTGGTCTTCTGCGCGTCGCCGTAGCTTGAAATCGCCATAAAATCCATTTTTGCATGCACCGTGATCGCACGGATCAGATCGGCAAAGAAGATGCTTGCGCCCTTCAGCACGCACAGCACGATGATCTCTTCCCCATCGTAGTCCTTCGAAATCTGATCGCCGAGCTCCTGTACGCGCTTTTTGATCTGTTCCTCCGAAAGCAGAACTTCCTCAATGTCCTGTGACATGAACGCCTTACCCCACATAGTCAATCCTCCTCATAATGATAATGCAGAATATGCTTTGAATCCGCCGTTACGCGCATTCGTTCATCAACGGTATGTCCGGCAACCCAGACAATCCCGATTTCATCGCAAAGGATCGGAATGTCACGCTCAAACCGCGGCACTTTCCGATCGGTCAGGTAATCGCTCAAAAGCTTCGATCCCTTCATGCCGAGCGGCGTAAACCGATCACCCTGTCTCGGATTTCGCGCGATCACGTCCCCGCAAAGCCGGTCCGCATCGACGTACGCATCAAACCTGCCGCAGGGAATCTCGGCTTTGTCAACACGTTCAACGAACAGCGTCCCTTTCGGAAGCTTTTCGCTTCCGGTACCCGGTACGGGAGTCGAATACGGTTCGATCTCCTCTCTGCCGATCCGCAGATCGGTCGCATCGAGCCATGCAGTCACACCGTTTTTCAGCGTCGCGACGTCGCCTGTCTGCCCCGAGAGAAGCGTATCGAGCCGATCGAGATCCGACGCGGTAAAGTCCGTGTACGGAAGCAGATTCCGAAGAACCCTGATCCGAATCGGACACGGCAGCGATAGAAGCGCTTTGCGGTTTGTGCCGCAGGTTTTTTCCGCTTCGGCGGCAAGCGCGTTCAGGAAATCCGAGTCCTCCGCAATATGCATCGCCGCGTGAGATAACGCTTTTTTTACCGCCGGATTGACCGTCTCCAGAATCGGCATCACAGCAAGGCGAATGCGGTTTCGGGATGCGTCCGGTTCAAAATTCGTTGCGTCGGTGCAATAGCTTTGCCCGCATTCATTGAGGTACGCAAGGATTTCGGCTTTATCGGTGTTCAGCAGCGGACGGATGAGCCGTCCGGACCGAAGCCGCATGCCCGAAAGACCGTCCGTGCCGCTTCCTCGCAGAAGATGCAGCAAAACCGTCTCCGCCTGATCATCCCGATGATGGCCTGTTGCGATGTAATCGAGTCCTTGTTTTGACCGAACACGTTCCAGAAACGCATAGCGCGCGTTCCTTGCGGCAAGCTCCAACGAAACGCCGGAATCCTTTGCAATCTGCGGCACGTCGACCCGTTCCGCGTGCAGCGGAATACCGAGCCGTCCGCATAATGCAGCGACAAACGCCTCATCCGCGTCCGCAGCCGTACCGCGGATCGCATGGTTCAGGTGCGCCGCCTCCACGTGAAGGATCCTTCCGTTCTTTTGAAGCGTATGAAGCTCCAGCAGCAATGCCACGGAGTCCGCGCCGCCCGACAAAGCAACGAGCACGCCGTCCCGTTCGGAAACGCCGCACGCGGTCCATGTCGAATCGGTCCACAGCAACATGATACACAACTCCGAGAATAATTACTGATAGTTTACCCCGAAATTGCAGTTTTTGCAAGTAGCAATTGTGAATTCAGCATGGCAAATCCGAAAATCCAATGAAAAAAGCCCCTTTCGGAGCAAAGCGGATCAAATTCAACCGACGACGTTTTTCGGTTCGCCGCATAAAAACGCGGAAAGATTCTCCGCCGAAACGTCGATGATCTTCTGCCGCATCGGCTTCGGCGTCCATGCGTAATGCGACGTAATGATACAGTTCGGAGCGCCAAGAAGCGGGTTGCGGAGCCTGATCGGCTCCTCGCTTGCAACGTCTGCGGCATAGCCCGCAAGCTTGCCGCTTTTCAGCGCGTCGCAAACGTCCGATTCGGAGATCAGACTGCCGCGGGACGTATTGATGATCATTGCGCCGTCTTTCATCCTTGCGATGGTATCGGTTCGGATCAGACCGACCGTATCAGCCTTTGCGGGACAATGCAGACTGATGACGTCGGATTCGGAAAACAGCGTTTCGAGGGATACGTATTCTCCGGCAAAGCCGGGCTTTTCATGCGGATTGACGCCGAGCACGCGCATGCCCAGTGCTTCTGCGATTTTTGCGACGCGCGAACCGATCCGCCCGCAGCCGATGATCCCCATCGTTTTGCCGTCGAGAAGCGTCGGCGCGACCTTCCACCAGGAGAAATCGGGCGATGCCGTCCACGCGCCGTTTTTGACAAGCGTGTCGTGATATTCCACATGCTGGCAAAGTCCGAGAAGCAGCGCGATCGCGTGCTGTGCCACCGCTTCCGTGCTGTAGGCGGGCACGTTTGTGACTATGATCCCGCGCTCCTTTGCCGCTTCGACGTCGATCACGTCGTAACCCGTCGCAAGCACACCGATAAACTTCAATTGCCGTGCGCCGAAAATCACGTCGCGCGAGAGCTTCACCTTGTTGACAAACACCGCTTCCGCGCCGCGCATTCTCTGCGCGACCATATCGGGATGTGTGCGGTCATAGACCGAAACCGTTCCGAGCCTGCGGAGCGGGCTCCAATCCACGTCGCCCGGATTGACACAATATCCGTCCAAAACAACGATCTGCATAGCCTCTCCCTCCCTGCTTTCATTGTAAGACGCCGAAGCATGAAAAGCAAATGAACAAATTATAAAAATAGGAATGCCCCTTCTGCCTTCTATGAGACCGGGATCAGCTTTCGAAGTTTTCGCCCGAGCACAAGCGCAAGCGCGAGCTTTGCGGCATCCGGCAGCAGAAACGGCACAACGCAGATCATAAGAGCCGAAGCAAAGCCGTGATCGGCGTTCAGCACGGTAAACCATACCGTTCCGAACATGTAACAGAGAAGCAGTCCGAACACGAGCGAAACGATCTCTGCCCACAGCTTTTTTCCGAACAGCTTTGTGAAGATCCAATAAACCATACCGATCAAAAGCATTCCCCAAAGGTAGCCGCCCGTCATGCCGACGAGTACGGAAAAACCGCCTTTGCCTCCGGAGAAGACCGGTATGCCGATGGCTCCGAGCAGCAGATAGACCGCAACGCACAGCGTACCGTTTCGTCCGCCGAGCAGGATCAATGAGAAGAATACGGCGAAGATCTGCATGGTAAACGGCACGGTGAACGGGATCGTGATCCATGCGCAGACCGTAATCAACGCCGCGCCGAGCGCGATATAGGCAAGTTCCGCCGTTTTGAATGAGGCTCTCTTTTGTTCCATGTTTTCAGTCTCCCGAAATAAAAATGCCGCCGCTGACAATGATCAGCGGCGACGTGGCGCAGAGAGAGGGATTCGAACCCTCGATACCATTCCTGGTATACACGATTTCCAGTCGTGCGCCTTAGACCAAGCTCAGCCATCTCTGCAAGGCATTTTTCGGACCTTTGCTATCTTACAACAGTTTGATGAAAAAAGCAAGATATATTTTCATTCTTGCAAAAATATTTTGAAAAACCTCTTGCAATTTTATGAAAACCGTGTATAATGATTTCTGTTCGCGGGGCATTAGCACAGTTGGTAGCGCGCAACGTTCGCAATGTTGAGGTCAGGAGTT
>CAMNHT010000049.1 GCA_946539625.1 uncultured Clostridia bacterium
GAGCCGTAAACACGTACGCCGTCCTCCATACTGCTCCACCGACAGTTGCATCGCTGTTCATTGATTCCATCGCCCCAGTCCCATACGGCGGAATGATCGGTTTTGAGCACGATGTACGACGCATACCCCGTTGCCTTCAGATCAACAATACCGCCGTCGATCTTCAATTCGACCATCTTCCACGTGCCGCACAACCATTCCGATGTCAGCGGTTCGGGCGTCGGTTCGGGCGAAGCAGGCGATTCCGTCGCCTCTGTCATCGGATCAGGCGTAACCGGCTTCGGCGTCGTCAATGCCGCCGCATCCTGTCCCCCGGGCAAGGCGGATCCCGTGATGCAGCCGCCGGTCGAAAACAGCATCAAAAGCCCAAGTGTGATCAAAAGAATCCGCTTCATACAGACCTCCTTTTTACGGCAGCTGTCGTACGTTTTTAAGGACAAGCGCGCCGTCGCGTTCGATGCAGTCCGATTCGTAGCCGGAAAGGTTCGGCACGCCCCATTCATAAAAATCCCTTTTGGGCTCGGCATACTGCCACAGGATCGACATGATGACCCCGCCGTGGACCACAAACGTCGCGTCGGACGCAAGTGAACGGACTGTTTCGGCAAACGCCGCGCCGACGCGGGCGTGAAATTCCGCCTGCGATTCGCCGCCGGGACACGCGCCGCGGCAGAGATCGTCGACCCAAGCGCGATAGGCGGGATCGTGCTCCATCTCATCGGCGGAACGCCCTTCGAACATGCCGAAATCCATTTCCCGAAGATCGGTTATCACTACCTGCTCCGCGTTCGGAAACAGGATCGCCGCGGTCTCCCGCGCCCGCTTCATAGGCGAAACGTATACGCGACCGAGCGCAAAGTCCTTCGCCTTTTTCTCCGCGTCGGCACGCCCCTCCGGGCACAGCGGCTCGTCGGTCTTGCCGACGTAGCGGCGCGCGGCGTTGCCCGCCGTCACCCCGTGGCGGATCAATCGCACATGCATGGCAACTCCCCCTTCAATACAGTCGGGATCCCGCATACGACGCGCACGACCGCGTCCGCGCGTTCCGCAAGCGTGATGCAGAGCCGACCCGTCGCCTCGCGCCATTCGCGTTCCTTCGGATCCATCGGCACGACGCCGCTGCCGACTTCGCGGCAGAGGACGAGCTTTTTACGGAGAAGCAGCGGTAAAAGCGCGTTCGCGGAAGCGGGATCGTCCTTCACCGTCGCCTCGAGAGCAACGAGCACCGGCGCGTCCTCGTATGGATCGTTTGACATCTCCGCGTCTGTAAAGCCGAGTGCTTTTGCGTACGTGCGCTTGCCCGCGCCGAGTCCCCCGAGAATCAGAACCATAAGCTTACCACCCTTTCCGAAAGCACGAGCATGAGGACCATCGCGATCGCGGAGAGCGTGATCCCCGCGCCTGCAAGATCGCCGGACATGCCGCCGAATTGTTTCTTTGCCGTATGCCGGATGTACAAAAACACAAGTCCGCCCGCAAGGAGCATTCCGACTGCCGCCAAAGGCGAAAGCGCCGCCGCTCCGCCGATCGACAGCACGACCCAGAGAATGAGGATCCATACGGAGCTTTTCGACGCGGAATCGTGAAACGCGCGCTGCATACCGTCCGTACTTGCCGAAGGCAGCAGGCTTAAAAGCGAACCGACCGCGCGGGACAGCACATGCGTGACGCCTAAAAGTCCCACCGTTTTCCAATCAAGCGGAAGCGCTGCGCACAGTCCGAAATACAGCAAAAGATAGCACCCGACGCCGATCACGGCAAACGCGCCGCAATGCGGGTCTTTTAGGATCGCGCGTTTCTTTTCCGGCGCGGCGTGGCTACTGAGCGCGTCGGTCATGTCCGCGTAGCCGTCCATATGGATGCCGCCGGAAAGCGCGACCGGCAGGATCGTAAACGCAACCGCCGACAGGATCGCGGGAAGTTCCAAAAGGGTCGAAATCCAATAATACAGACACAAAACGCCGCCGATCACCGTGCCGACCAGCGGCAACGCGGCAAGGACGTTTTTCAAGGAATATTCGTTCCATTCGATCCGCGGCGTCGGCAGGACCGAAAACGTCGAAAACGCGGATACGATTGCGGTCCAAAGCGTCTTCATAAGGGCAATTCTCCTTTCAGCGGGATCGGGATCCCTGCGACAACCTCCGCCACGGCGTCCGCGCGCAGAGAAAGAGCACGGTTCAGCGCGCCGAGTGCGGCGATATACGCCGTCGTGGCGGGGTCATAGTCGATCCCGTCATTTCCGATCTCGTCGGTCACAACGACCAGGCGTTCACATTGCTTCATCAGCGCGTCCATGCCGCCGATCACCGCGTCGAACGGATCGCACGGCGGCTCGGATGCAAACATTTCATTTGCGGCAAGGTTTCCGATATCCTCCAGAAGCACGCATTTACACGGCGGAAGTTTCAGCGATGCAAGGTCCGCATACCGCTCGACAGTCAGAAACCCCTTATCCTTTCGCATGGCGCGGTGGCGCTCAATCCGTTTTGCGCCTTCTTCACCGAACGGCTGCATGCAGGCTAGATAGACCCGCGGCGAAAGCCCGAGGCACAGCGATTCCGCGTATGCGCTTTTGCCGGACGCCGACCCGCCGGTAACTAAGATCAGCACGGGTTCCCTCCCTGCGGCGTGTACTGCTCGATGCCGGTCTCCGAAAACGAGACCGAGCCATGATAGACCGCAAGCGCCATGTCTAAAAGAGGCAGCATGCACACCGCGCCGGTGCCTTCGCCGAGCTTCATGTCCGCAAACAGGATCGCCGAAAGTCCGAGCTCGTCAAGAATTGCCTGCGCGACCGGCTCCTTCGAGCAATGGCTGGCAATCATCGCGGTTTTCGAGTTCGGCACAAGCCGCGCCGCGACAAGCGCCGCAACGGAGCTCGGAAGGCCGTCGATCAGGATCGGAATGCGCTCGATTGCCGCCCCGATATAGAGACCGACAAGCCCCGCAAGGTCGAACCCGCCGAGCTTATACAGGACGTCGAACGCGTCTCCGGGATCCGGCTTATTCACCGCGATCGCGCGTTTGATCGCGTTGCGCTTTCTTATCAGCCCCGCGTCGGAAAGCCCGGCGCCGCGACCTGTGACGGTTTCGACCGGAAGATTCAGAAGGACTGCGGCGATCGCGGAGGACGTCGAGGTGTTGCCGATACCCATTTCGCCGGTGATGAGGATCCGATCCCCCGCCGCCTTACGCTCCTTTGCAAGCAGAATGCCGTTTTCGATTGCCTTTTTCGCCTGCGCTTCGGTCATGGCGGGACCCTCCGCCATGTTCGCGGTACCGTTTCCAACCGAGAGATCACGCACATCCGGCACGCGGGTAAGCATGCCGAAATCGACCGGGATCACGTCCGCGCGGGCGGTTTTTGCCATAAGGCAGACCGAGGAACGATGTTCCGAGATGCGCCGCGCCATCGTCGCGGTCACGGATGCGTCGGTTTGCGTCACGCCCTCTTTGACGATCCCGTTGTCCGCGCAGAAAACAAGCACCGTGCGGCGGTCGATCGACACGTTTTCGTCGCCGGTTACGCCTGCAATGCGAATAACGGCAGTCTCTAATTTTCCGAGCCCATCGAGCGGCTTTGCGACGCCGTCCCAATGCGCCTTCGCGCGCGCCGTCGCCGTCGCATCTTGCGGCGCGATCAAAGCGTTCCACGTCAAAAACGGTTCTCTCATGCTTCTCTCCTCTGTCTCCTCTGATGCGATCATTATACCATTCGGTCCGAACGCCGTCAACGATGCGGATCCGCCGCGCCTGTAATAATCCGCCGAAATATCCGCCGCTATTACGCATATTTTGCGGAAATGGACGGCGAAACAGCGCACGCTTTTCCGTTGTAATATCGCGGCGGACATGCTATTCTGTACCTGAAAACAAGGAAATGCAATGACGCATCCCGGATCGAACCAAAGCGTTTTGAACACGGAAAACCGCAAAGGAGGCGAAACTGATGAGAAAGGGATTGATGAGCAGCTTATTGATCGTTTGTCTTGCGATCATCGTTTTGATGGTTGCCTGTTCCGGAGGCGGACGTGCGTCGAACCGCTCCGGCTGTGGCGGATGCAGCCTCGGCTGCATTGCCTGCACCGCCTGCGCAGCAATCGGGTGCGCACGTTCCTGCGGCGGCGACGTTTTCGACACTCTGCAGAGCTTTGACGTCGACAACCTCGGCAGCAGTTATCATTGAACGGACAGAAAAAGGGGCTGTTGACAGCCCCTTTTGTTGATTGGGATCATTTTTCCGCCGGGAAGACGTCGATCAGCCCGACTACATAGCGCAGGATCAGTGCCGCGTCCTCTGCGGTCAGCGATTCCCCGCCGGAGACCAGCGCGTTTTTCATGCCCTGTTCGGAAAGGGAGTTGAGCCCGACCAATACGCGCAGGATCAGCGCGGCGTCCGAGGCGGTGACGCTGCCGCTGCAGTTCGCGTCGCCGTACAAAGGCGCGGGCGTTGCCGTCGCCGTCGGTGTGGGTTTTGGCGTTGCGGTGGGTGTTGCTGTCGGCGTCGCCGTCGGCTTCGGCGTCGCTGTCGGCTTCGGCGTTGCGGTCGGCTTCACGGTCGGCGTCGGAGACGGTTCGGACGCATATTCCAGTTCGGTGGTATATATGAGGCTGCTGTCCGGAACGGCAAAGACCGTCAGCGCTTCGCCGTCATTGTTCTTTTTGCAGGAGAAGCACGCCTTTTCGACGTCATAGCACAGCGTTGCCGCGGCGGTCTGATCGTTTGCTATGACCGGCTTTCCGCTCTCCCACGACAGCGTCCAGTATGCCGCGCTCTTGCCGCCCGACACAATGGGCTGCTTCACTGCGGAAAGCTTGTTGCTGCTTGCGGTATAGCACAGATAGCAGCGATCGCCGCCCGACATGCGGATCGTATATTTCCCGTTGCCGACGGATTCGATCTCATAGAGGAAGCTGTCCGCAACATTCGTCAGCGTGTCGCCGATGACCTTGATGCCGGTGCTGCCGATCGCGACCGCGGCGGCGGACGTGCTCACGCTGCTTGCGGAGGCGTCCGCGGACAGCACGATCTGACCGTCATAGGTCAGAACGGCTTTTCCCACCCAATCCGAGGGCTCCGCGAACAGCTTCTGATACGTTCCGGTGGGAACGGGCGTTCCGTCCTTCGTGGCGTAGAAGTACAGCGCGTAAAACGTGCGGTTTGCATTCAGCACAACCGGATCCCCTGCAAACAGGCAGTCGGGGCGCGTGTCGGAATCGGCAACGCGCTGTTCGACCCATCCGTAGAACGCATAGGGTCTTGCATTCGCCTTCGGCGTGCCGGAAGGCGTCGGCATGGTGATCGTATCGCCGGTATAGCCAGAAATTGCGGTGCAGCTGACCCCGTCCGGCGTGACAAACGTCGCCTTGACCGCCGTGCGCTTTGCAAAGTTGATGCGGATCGTGCAGTCGCTTTCCGCGCGCACCGTGAACAGTGTTTTACTGAGACCGTCGCCGTTCTGTGTGACCGACGCCGTGCCGGAAAGCACGTCATATCCAACGACTGCGCATCCGGTCTTCGGCGCTGCGATAACCGTTGTGCCGGAGGTTTCGACCGTACCGAGGCTCGTGTCGCTGCTGACAGCGGTGACCGTAAACTGTGGGAACAGTGTCCACGAGGAGTACACGGTCTGTCTTGCGTCGACGTTGCCGTGACCCGGATACGCGTCCTCGCTCGAAACGACGATCGGGAAGGCGGGATACTGACTCTCATACGGGTCTTTGTAGCCGACCTTTTGCTTCATGTACGCGATCGCTTCCGCAACGTCCGCGCCATCCTTCATCTTTTCCCAAAAGTACGCTTCCCAGCGGTAGTCGCCCGCAAAAGTAACGGACTGGGAATAGCCGTAAACGACCTCGACGCCCGCTTCGTGCAGCGGGGCTTCCATGCCGTCGGTCGCCATGCCGAGGCAGATCGCCATCCAGAGAAGGCTGCGCGGCGCGGAACCGTTCATATGATTCCGGATCGCCGTACCGTCGATGAATGCGCCGCTGCCGGTGAGGAACGCGTGCTTATAGCTGCCGTACGGGCCCTGCACCGTCGCCGTGTCCGCGCTTGTGACGCCGTCGGCGCTTGTGATGCAGAGATAGGACGTGTTCGCTTCCGATGTATAGTCGTTTCCGCGTGAATAGTCCGTATTGCCGTGCGAGTCGAAAATGACCGTGCCGCAGATCTCAAGTTCGTGCGCGACCGCGTCGATCGTCGCCGCTCCGCCCGAATAGATCCTGCAAACGCCGCCGATCGCCTGCGCGATCGAATTGCCTTCGTTCCGGTACTGATCGGAAAAGCTCGAATCCACACCGTAATACGGTCCGAACACCGCGACGTCCGAACTGTACGGATATCCGCCTCTTTTTTCATAGGAAACCGTATCGACCGCTGCGACGTCAGCCGGATCTGCGCCGGTTGCGTTCGCGCGGATCTTCTGACGTATGACCGGCGTCCAGCCGTATCCCATGCCGTCCGTGCCGTCCCAGAAGACGCACTCACCGTTTTTGAACAGCGTACCGTTTTCATAGCCGCTCCATGCTTCGACAAGCGCGGCAACACCGTCCGTCATAACGGCGTAATGCTCTTTTTCCGCGCTTGCGGCGGTGACGCCCTGATTTTTCAGTGTTTTGTCCTCGTAGCGTTCGATCTGTACCCAGATATCTTCCTCCGCGTCGGCGCTCGTTCCTTCCGGCAGGCGCAAGAGTCCCATCGGCAGCAGCAAAAACGCCGCAAGCAGCAGTGCAAGCAATCGTTTCATGTTCTGATCGGTTCCCCTTTCGGAAAATTCACTCGTATTGTTTATTATATCATATGCGGACGGCGGTTTCAATCCGAATCTTCCATTCCGTGCGCGTAAAAAATGATAGACGCTGCGCACGTTTCGCAGTATAATAGAAAGGTAAGACACATGGAGGTATCGGAGATGGAAGTACGTGATGCAAACGGACTGACGGAACGGGAATCCCTTGCGCAGTACAGGGATAAACACTATCCCGCGCCGTATCTCACTGCGGACATCGTGCTTTTATCCGAAGGCAGGGACGTACTGATGATCCGGCGAAAGGGTCACCCGTACCTCGGCTGCTGGGCGCTGCCCGGCGGGTTTGTAAACCCCGATGAAAGCGCCGCAGAGGGCGCTCTGCGCGAGCTCTCGGAGGAAACGAACGTGACAGGCTTCACGGTCGACGATATTCATGAGATCGGGCTGTTTTCTAAGCCCGGACGCGATCCGCGCGGCTGGATCGTTTCGGACGCGTTTCTCATTCCGGTCAGTCGCGAGGACGTGCGGTTTCAGGCGGGCGACGACGCGGCGGACGCGGCGTGGATCACGGTCATGCGCGACGGTGAAAACCTCGTCTTTCCGGAGGGTCTCCGCCTTGCGTTTGACCACGCGGATGTGCTCAGAAAAGCCTTCGCTCTGTACGACCGGATCGCAAGATAATATACCCCCGAAAAGGGTTGACACCGGCGCGCGTTCGCGTTACATTTAGCATAGCAAAAGGCGCGCTTTTTGCGCTTCAAAAAGCTCATAAACAAACAATTTACAGGAGGAACACACATGGTAAACGAGGCATTGAACAAGCTTTTGGCGTACGATCCCGAGATCGGCGCGGCAATGCAGGATGAGCTGAACCGTCAGCGCGGAAACTTGGAGCTGATCGCATCCGAGAACATCGTTTCGGAAGCGGTGCTCATGGCAATGGGCAGCGTTCTGACGAACAAGTACGCAGAGGGCTATCCCGGCAAGCGTTACTACGGCGGCTGCCAGTTCGTGGACGTCGTGGAGAATCTCGCGATCGAGCGTGCAAAGAAGCTGTTTGGCTGCGATTACGCAAACGTGCAGCCGCATTCCGGCGCACAGGCGAACATGGCGGTGTTCTTCGCGGTTCTGAACCCGGGCGACACGTTCATGGGCATGGACCTTTCTAACGGCGGTCACCTCACCCACGGCAGCCCGGTCAATATGTCCGGCAAGTATTATCACTGCGTCTCCTACGGCGTGGACGAGCACGGCGTCATCGACTATGAGGACGTTCGCAAAAAGGCGCTCGAGTTCCGTCCGAAACTGATCGTCGCAGGCGCAAGCGCATACTGCCGCACGATCGACTTCCCGAAGTTCCGTGAAATCTGCGACGAAGTCGGCGCAGTCCTGATGGTCGACATGGCGCACATCGCGGGTCTCGTGGCGGCGGGCGAGCATCCCTCTCCCTTCCCCTATGCGGACGTCGTCACCACCACCACGCACAAGACGCTGCGCGGTCCGCGCGGCGGTCTGATCCTCGCGAACCAGGAAGCGGCGGATAAGTTCAACTTCAACAAGGCGATCTTCCCGGGCAT
>CAMNHT010000050.1 GCA_946539625.1 uncultured Clostridia bacterium
TTGATCCCGGCGCGCGGACTGATGGGGTATCGCAGCGAGCTCATGACCGACACGCGCGGCAACGGCGTCATGAATCACATTTTTTACGGCTACGAGCCCTATAAGGGCGACATTGCCGAGCGCAAGACGGGAAGCCTTGTCGCGCACGAAACGGGCGATTCCTGCTCCTACGGACTGTTCTACGCGCAGGATCGCGGCAGGATGTTCATCGGACCGGGCGTCCCGGTCTACGAGGGCGAGATCGTGGGCGAATGCGCCAGAGCGGACGACATCGTCGTCAACGTCTGCAAAAAGAAGCACGTCACCAACATGCGCGCGGCGGGCAGCGACGAAGCGCTGCGTCTCACGCCGCCGACGATCTTCACGCTCGAACAGTGCCTTGAGTTCATTGCAGACGACGAGCTTGTCGAGATCACGCCCAAAAGCATCCGCATGCGTAAGCGCATCCTCAGTAAGGAACAGCGCATGAAGCTTGCGGCGAAGATGATGCGCGAATAACACGTTCCCGTAAACGGCAGGGCGTGCGTGACAAGCGTTGTAAGCGTGACAAGCGTTGTATGTGTGACGAACGTGACAAACGTGACAAGCGTTGCACGGTATGATTCATAACAAGCAATAAGCATCTTAATCCTATACCGAAAACAAGCAATTACTGTCACGAATGTCACAAATATCACGCTTGTCACATGAATCACACGCGTCACGCTGATACACACAGGGCCCCTATGGAAGAAATTGCGCCTTCAAGCGCATGGGAGGGAAACATGATCCGAAAAGCCGAACCGAAGGATGCGCCGCGCATTTCCGCGCTTCTCAAACAGGTGCTGGAGGTACACGCCGCCGTGCGTCCCGATATGTACCGCAGCGGCACGCAGAAGTATTCCGAAGCGGACGTTCTGAAGCTTCTCGATGATCCGAACTGCGTTCTGTTCGTGGAAACGGACGAAACCGACCGCGTCAAGGGTTACGCGATCAGCTTTGTACAGGAGATCCAAGACGACGGGATCATCGTCGGACGAAGAGAGCTGTACATCGACGATATCTGCGTGGACGAATGCGCGCGCCGCACCGGCGTCGGACAGCGGCTGTTCGAGCATGTCAAGGCATACGCGAAAGAAGCCGGCTTCGACTGGATCACGCTGAACGTCTGGAACGACAACGTGAATGCGCTCGCGTTCTATAAACGGATGGGACTGACCGAACGCAAGACGATCCTTGAATATAAGATCAACTGATACGGGGTATGAAGAAAAAGGAACTCACGCTCTTTTTTGCGGCGGTTATCAGCCATATTTTCTGGGGCTTCAGCTTTCTCGGCACGAAGTCCGCTTTGGGCGTGGTGAACAACGATCTGTATCTGCTTTTAAGCCATCGGTTTCTGATCGCGTTTCTGATCATGAACCTGCTGCTGCTCATTCGCGTTGTACGGGTTGATTTTCGCGGCAAATGGAAGCGCATCTTCTGGCCGCTTCTCATGGGACTGATGGAGCCGGTGATCTACTTCATCGGCGAGGAGCTCGGCGTCATCCATTCGACGACGATCTTCTCGGGCGTGATGATCGCGGTGATCCCGATCGTCGCGATCTTTGCGGCGATCCCGACGCTGCATGAAAAGCCGACCGTCATGCAGATCGTGTTCAGCTTTCTGTCGGTCGGCGGCGTGATCGGCATCGGGCTTCTGACCCGTTCGAGCGGGCAGCTCGACTGGATCGGCGTTGTGGGGCTGATCGTGGCGGTGGTATCCGCCGCGGCGTACGGGATCCTCGACCGCGGGCTGTCCGCCGAGTTTACGGCGTTCGAGCGCACATATCTGATGATCGCCATGGGCGCAGTGTGCTTTACGCCGATCGCGCTCGTCCGGGTGCGGTTCAACATGGGCGCGTTCTTTGCGCCGATGGGAGATCCTGCGTTCCTGCTGCCGGTGCTGTTCCTTGCCGTATGCTGCTCGGTTGTGAGCTACTTTCTGCTGTCCTATATGGCGACGTATATGACGGTCACACGTTCGACCGTATACGCGAACCTGACGACGGCGGTCTCCGTGATCGCCGGCGCGCTGATCCTGAAAGAGCCGTTCTCGTGGCTTTCCGCCGTGTTCTGCGCCGTGATCCTGATCGGGATCTACGGGGTGCAGAAATTTGCCAGAAAGGGAGAGCCGGAAACCATACAAAACCCAATCCAAAGAACAGAGGGAGAACAACGATGAGAAAAGACGGAAGACGCGTCAAGACCGCGCAGCCGATGTATCAGGTCGCGGCGCACATCATGGATCAGCGCTGCGATTCCATGAACATGATGACGGTTGACGTACCGGTCGAGCCGATGCAGGCATACCTCAACAAAAAGCGCGCCGAGGGCAAGGACTATTCGCACCTCGGGCTCGTGCTTGCTGCATACGTGCGCACGGTTGCGGAGTATCCGATCATCAACCGCTTCGTCGTAAACAAGACGATCTATGCCAGAAACGAGATCGCGGTCGGCATGGTGGTTTTAAAACCCGGCGAGACCGAGGGCACGATGAACAAGATGCACTTCAAACCGGAGTTTACGATCGACGACGTGCACAAAACGCTCGATCAGTACGTGCAGGAAAACCGTGCAACGGGCGACACCAATTCCACCGACGACCTCATCCGCAAGCTTTTAAAGGTCCCGGGGCTGTGCCGTCTCGGCGTGTGTCTCTTTAAGGTCATGGATAAGTTCGGCTGGCTTCCGAAGAGCATCATTGACGCAAGCCCGTTCCACTGCTCGCTGACGATCACGAACCTTGCGAGCATTCGCACCAACGCGATCTATCATCACGTCTACAACTTCGGCACGACGACCATGATCATCGCCATGGGCATCCCGCACGAGGTCCCGACCCGCAAAAAGGGCGAGATCGTGTTCGAAAAGTGCATCCCGATGGGCATCGTGATGGACGAGCGCGTCTGCTCCGGCTCGCAGTACGTGGTTGCAAGCCGGAAGCTGTTCAACTATCTGAAGCATCCCGAACTTCTCGAAGTCCCGCCGGAAAAGGTGGAGGAGGACCTTCCGTAAAACGGAACATTCAGTCCGCTCTTTTGGGCGAAGCGATTTTTGAAACGGAGCAGACGAATACAACTGCTCCGTTTTCAATTTACACAGCGTTCGATTGAACTGCAAGCCCGCTCATGCGATATGCTTTTTTTGAAAAACGGAAAAAAGTTTTACCGAACATGAAACCAAACCGATCTCCGCTGCGGCATGATAGCTGACGGATATCGGTCAAGGAAAGAAAAAGGAGAGCAACTTTGGAAGATTATGAGATTGTGGAACTGCTGCTAAAAAGGGATCCGGCAGGTATCCGCTACGCGCAGGAGAAATATGGAGAGATGCTGAGACGGTTGGCAGGGCGTATTCTGTATGATGCGCGTGACGTTGAGGAGTGCTTGAACGACGCTTTGCTGAGGGTCTGGCAAGTAATCCCACCGAACAAGCCGGACTCGCTCGGTGCGTTTCTGAATGTAGTCGTTCGTCAGAATGCGCTGGATCGGCGACGTCGGCAGACAGCGGAGAAACGCGGAGGAACGGAGTTTGATCTGTCGCTGGATGAATTGGAGGACTGTGTCGGCAGAACGGACGACGTTTCGAACATCGCGTTGACGGACGCGTTGAACCGATATCTGCGTACGCTTTCCGTACCGATGCGCAGCGCGTTTCTAAAGCGCTACTTTTCCGCAGAGCCGATCAAAGAGATCGCAAAGGCGCTTAGCTGCAGTGAATCAAAAATAAAGGGCATGCTCTTTCGCTGCAGAAAAGGTCTCAAAAAATTCTTAATTCGGGAGGGATTCGAAGTATGAATCAGGAACAGCTGATGCAGGCTTTGGGCAATGTGGATGAAGACCTGATTGCAGAGGCAACAAGCTACGAAAGAAAAGTCCCGCGCCGCAACAAGTGGGTGATCGCGCTCGTGGTAGCCCTCGGCGTGGCCGTATTTACGGCGTGCGGGATCGTGATAGGCAGAATTTCCGGCGTCAAGCTTTCGAGTGCAACCATCGATCGTGAAGACCCCGTTTGGGAGGCGGTTTTGACGGATGCTCCGTATGCCAACGAAATGCAGTATGCTGTGTGGGAGGTGCAGAATAATCCGATTACCGAGGAGATCAGAGTACAGCTCGAGGATATGGAGGGAAAGACGGAGTACAGGCGCCGTGCATTCTCGTCCGTCAGCGAGATGGAGGACGCTTACGGTATCAAATTGCTGAAGCCGGACAGTGAAGAATTCAATGTACAGGCATGGCTCACCTTTATCAACCCGGAGAATCATGCAGGCGGCGGCGCACATTTGACCGGTGCCTGGAGCGTAGTATGGGACGGGGATATATGTCTGGGTATCGAATTTTCCTATATCATGCACACGTCAGAGTTTCCGTGGGGCGCAGGCATCGCTCTGAAGAAGATTGAGAAAAGCGGCGAATATGAAATCAAAAGCATCGACGAAGTCGCCATGCTGACCTCCGGGCTGATTGAGCAGGACGGAAAGGAGGAACGGCGGGTCATGGCATACTTCTCCCACAATGGGATCAACTACTCCATTACTGCGTTTCAGATGGGAGAGCGGACGGTCACGATCAAATTGCTTCGTGACTGGCTGGAAACGCTGCATGATTGACCGCACGCAAACCGGATATGCATTTGCATTGGATCTGCCCGCCGAAAAGCGGGCTTTTTTCATGCCCGGAAACCGGACCGGATCGTTGTGATCTGCAATGCAGAATATATGAAAAGATTCCCTTTTTCTTCTATATTGTTATTTACAAAATAACATGAATGTGCTATACTTTTATGGTAAATTGCGAGGAGATTATGCCCATGCGGATCAAGGGACTCGAATTGCATAGATTCCGGAATTATACGGACCTTACCCTGTATCCCGAACCAGGGCTCAATATCCTTTCGGGGCTGAACGCCGAGGGGAAGACCAACGTGCTCGAATCTATCTTTTTGTGCGCGCTGGGAAGAAGCCACCGCACGCCGCACGACAGTGAGCTCATTATGGATGGAATGACGGACGGCAGCGTCGCGCTGGATTTGGAAACACGCGGCGGTTCGCGTTCGATCCGCATTGAGCTTGTCCGCGGGGAGCGGAAGCGCGTGTATCTCGACGAAGCGCCGCTGAATCGCTCCGGTGAGCTCATGGGGTGTCTGAACGTCGTGATGTTCTCGCCGGAGGATCTGCAGCTGGTCAAGGACGGTCCGCAGGAACGGCGGCGGTTCCTCGATATGGAACTGAGCCAATTGAAGCCCGCGTACTACTACACCCTGCAGCAGTACAATCAAGCATTGAAAAGCCGCAATCTGCTTTTGAAGGAGGAGAACGTTCCCTACGATATGATCGAACTCTGGGACGAGCAGCTTTCTAAGCTCGGCGCAGCGATCATGCAATCCAGGGCGGCGTTCGTTGAGGAACTTTCCCAAAACGCGCACACGCTCCATGCGAAGATGAGCGGCACAAAAGAAATCCTCGAAACGGTCTACGAGCCGACGATTCCGGTACAGGATTACGACACGATGCGCGAGACGCTGACCGTGCAGCTCGGCGAACGGCTCGAGCGCGACGTGTTCCGTGGGTTCACCTCGGTCGGTCCGCACAGGGACGATCTGGGACTCTTGCTGAACGGACGTGATCTCAGGGTGTACGGCTCACAGGGACAGCAGCGGACAGCGGCGCTTTCCTTAAAGCTTTCCGAGATCGACCTCGTGAAAAGGGTCCGCGGCGAACGTCCGGTCTTGCTTTTGGACGACGTATTTTCCGAGCTCGATGCGGAGCGGCAGGCGCGATTACTCGAGGTCGTTTCGGAGTGTCAGACGTTTGTGACCTGCACGCATCTTGAAGAGTTCGTAAAAGCCGGCGCGCTTTCTATGCAGGTGTACCGGGTGATGAACGGAAAGGTGGTGGAGGAATAATGCTTTTGCACATCGGTGAGAACCGCTTTGTACCGGCCAAAGACGTGATCGCGATCCAACCTGCGGACAAGGCGACGGCGGAGACGGAGCGCATCATACGCGATTGCGTGGAAGCAGGACATTACTATCCGTCCTACGGACGTCCAAAGGCGTATGTGATCTGCTCTCGGGAGGGCACGACTTACGTTTACGCTGCCGCAACGGCGGTGGAAACTTTGCGGGAAAGAATCGACACAACAATGTCGTGACTTTTCCAAACGAAGCCGGAGATGGCAAGAAGCACAGGCGCGTTGTAGACGCGCGCACGCAAACTGCAAGGGAAGAACGAAGCATCAATCCGTAAAATTCGGCGACATGTGCGGCGAATTTTACACCTTGCAGGACCGCCGCCCGGAAATGCACGGCATTTCAGGCGGTACTGTAAATAACCGGTCTGTTGAAATATGTTTCAACAGACCGCGACGATAGGAGAATGTATGGAAGATTTGCAGCATGAAGTGAGCGCGGACTACGGCGCGTCACAGATCCAGGTTCTGGAAGGGCTCGAGGCGGTTCGCCGCCGTCCGGGCATGTACATCGGCTCGACCGATTCGAGAGGGTTGCACCACCTCGTCTATGAGCTTGTCGACAACTCGATCGACGAAGCAATGGCGGGCTTCTGTGACCACATCAACATTGTGATCCACGAGGGCGAAACCGTAACCGTCTCCGATAACGGCCGCGGCATTCCCGTGGGCTATCATGAGAAAACCGGCAAGGACGCGCTGGAGGTCGCATTGACCATCCTGCACGCCGGCGGCAAGTTCGGCGGCGGGGGCTACAAGGTTTCCGGCGGTCTGCACGGCGTCGGTCTTTCGTGCGTCAACGCGCTGTCCGAGGAGCTCGTCGTGGAGGTTCGCCGCGGCGGAAAGATCCATCGGCAGAAGTATCAGCGCGGCATCCCGATGACGAAGGTCGAGGTCGTGGGCGAATGTGCCGAAGACGACACCGGTACGAGCGTCACGTTCAAGCCGGACGCGGAGATCTTCGACGAGGTGAAGTTTGAGTTCGACAAGCTGAAATCCCGCTTGCGTGAGCTGGCGTTTCTGAACGCGGGTGTGCGCATCACGGCGATCGACGAGCGCGAGGAACCGCACATGGAGCGCGACTACTGCTTCGAAGGCGGCATTCGTTCGTTCGTTTCGCACTATAACAAAAACAAAGAGGTCCTGCATCCGGATCCGATCTACTTCTCCGCAAAGCGGATGGAGGACGGCGAGGAGACGGCGACCGTCGAGATCGCCATGCAGTACAACGACGGCTATAACGAGGACATCTACACCTACGCGAACAACATCAACACGCATGAGGGCGGCGCGCATCTGGACGGCTTCAAGCAGGCGCTGACCCGCGCGATCAACGACTACGCAAAGCGCGCGAACCTCTTCAAAGAAAAGGACAGCTCGCTGTCCGGCGAGGACATCCGCGAAGGTCTTACCGCAGTCATCTCGGTCAAGCTCCAGGAGCCGCAGTTCGAGGGACAGACCAAGACCAAGCTCGGCAACGCCGACATCCGCCCGCTCGTGAGCAACACGGTTTATAAGGGATTGTCCGAATTCCTCGACGAGAATCCGCAGATCGGCAGAATGATCGTCGACAAGTGCCTGATGGCGTCGCGTGCGCGTGAGGCGGCAAGAAAGGCAAGGGACCTCACCCGCCGTAAAACCGTGCTTGATTCGACCGCGCTTCCCGGAAAGCTTTCCGACTGTACCGAAAAGGACGCGTCAAAGTGCGAGATCTTCCTTGTCGAGGGCGATTCCGCAGGCGGTTCGGCGAAGATGGGCAGAAACCCGAAGTATCAGGCGATCCTGCCGCTGCGCGGAAAGATCCTGAACGTTGAAAAGGCGCGTCTCGACCGGATGCTTTCGAGTGACGCGATCAAGTACATGATCACCGCGTTCGGCGCGGGCATCGACAACGAGTTCGACGTCAGTAAGCTTCGCTATCACAAGATCATCTGCATGACCGATGCGGACGTCGACGGCAGCCATATCCGGATTCTTTTGCTCACGTTCTTCTATCGGCACATGCGTCCTTTGGTGGACGAGGGCTACGTCTATATCGCGCAGCCGCCGCTGTATCGCGTCAAGCGCGGCAAGCAGCAGTGGTACGTGTATTCCGACGAGGAGCTGGAGCTCAAGCTCAAGGAGATCGGATCCGATCCGAAGCCGGAGATCCAGCGCTACAAAGGTCTCGGCGAAATGAACCCGGAGCAGCTCTGGGAAACGACGATGGACCCCGAACAGCGTTTGATGCTCAAGGTCACGGTTGAGGACGCGGTCGAGGCGGACCGGCTCTTTACGCTGCTGATGGGCGACAAGGTCGAGCCGCGGCGCGAGTTCATTGAGCAGAACG
>CAMNHT010000051.1 GCA_946539625.1 uncultured Clostridia bacterium
AGAGATTCAGGATCGACTTGCCCACCAAGCTCACATGGATGGTCGCTTTGCCGTCTTTCACGGTGAGAATACCCATGCCCTTGTTCGCCTCGTTGACGTGGAACATGGAGCTGTCCGTCTTGAACTCAGCCGTATAGGTTCCGTCGGGCAGGTCGATTTTGCTCTCGGGTTCTTCCGGTGCAGGCGCTTCGGTCGGCTCCTGTACGGGCGCCTCGGTCGGTTTCTGCGTTGCTTCCGCCTCAGGCGGCGTTTCGATCGGCTTCTCCTCTGTCTTTGCACCGCAGGCGGCGAAAACCGCCGCAAGCAGGATCACAAGCAGGGACAGCGCAATGATTCTTTTCATAAGATCCTTTCCTTTTCTGTATTATTCGGCGTTGATGACCGCGCCGGCATGCGCCACATAGAGCGCCTGCACGTCCGCAATGCGGCCGAGACCTGCGATCTGCGTCTTGACCTCCAAGAACAGACCCGCTGCCGTAAACTGCGAAATCCAGGATTCCGGATCGTCCGGATCCGCCATGTCGTTGTTCGCGTGATCGCCCGCAACGACCATCAGCGGACGGAGAACGACCTTGTCGTAGCCCGCCGCGTGGACCGCCTCGATGATCGCTTCGCATGCGGTCTCCTCCGGCTCGCCCTCGACCGTGCCGATGAATACGTTCTTGCAGCCGAGCGTGTTCATCATGGTCTGCATCTGCGTGTAGGTGACCTTCGCGGTGTGCGAGGTGCCGTGTCCCATGAACACGAACGCAACGCCGTCCGCCGCAGCCGCTTCGAGGGATTCGTAACCCGCGTCCTTGACCGCTTCCGCCGTGATCGCCTTTGCGACCGCTTCCTTGTCCTCGTTGACTTCCGCGCCGTCTGCGCCGACCTTGCCCAAAAGCGGCAGCGCAACCTTGACGGATTCGAACTTGTCCGCGTACTTTTCAACCGCCGCGCAAAGCTCGTCATATTCCGCGCCCTGCATCAGGTGCGTCGGCTGAATGACGAGGTTCTTGACGCCGTTTGCGACTGCGCGTTCAAGCGCCTGATCCATGTTGTCGATCTTCTCGCCGTCGCGCGCCTGCACATGGTTGATGATGATCTGTGCGGTGAACGCTCTGCGAACCGACCAGTCCGGGAATGCCTTCTCAAGCGCCGCCTCGATGCCGCCGATGTCCTGCGCGCGGCTCTCGTTGAACGACGTGCCGAAGCTCACGACGAGCAGCTCGTTTTCACCGATTTCGTCCGCGTTTCTCGGATCGTCCAGCTTTGCGTCGCCGGTGTCTCTGCCGAAGTAATCGGGATCGGCTTCCTCACCCTCGACGAGCTCCTTCTGCGCGTCGGTCAGCGCGTCCCATGCCGCCTTTGCCGCCGCGCACTGCGCGTCGGTCTCGTCCGTGCGCTCCTGCACGTAGATCGCGTCGATCAGTTCCGCGCATGCCGCTGCCGCGACATGATCCGGATCGAACTGTCTGATCGCTTCAAAAGCGTGCTCCACATAGATCTGCTGAATGTCCGGGATCCTGCCGAGTCCGGAGATACAGGCCGTGATGGCATCAAAGTATCCGCTTGCATCAAACTGGGAGAACCAGGATTCCGGATCCTCCATATCCGCCATATCGTTGTTTGCGTGATCGCCCGCAACGACCATCAGCGGCTGCAGCACGACCTTGGTGTAGCCCGCTTCATGGACCGCCTTGATGACGTTTTCGCAGGAGGTGGACTCCGGCTCGCCCTCGACGGTGCCGATAAACACGTTTTTGTAGCCGAGCTCGTTCATCATGGTCTGCATCTGGGAATAGGTGACCTTCGCCTTGTGCGAGGTGCCGTGTCCCATGAACACGAACGCAACGCCTTCTGCTTCTGCCGCTTCAAGCGTCTCATAACCTTCGCTCATCACCGCATCTGCAACGACTGCCTTTGCAACGCGTTCCTTGTCCGCGTTCACTTCCGTCGCATCCGCGCCGACGTCGCCGAGCAGCGGATTGGTGATATAAATGTCCATTTTATCGCTGTACGCAAAAGCCGCTTCGCAAAGCTCGTCGTACTCCGCGCCCTGCATGAGGTGCGTGGGCTGGATCACGAGGGTCTTGACGCCGTTGCTGACCGCACGCTCCATCGCCTGCTGCATGTTGTCGATCTTCTCACCGTCGCGCGCCTGTACGTGGTTGATGATGATCTGCGCGGTGAAGGCGCGTCTTACCGACCAGTCGGGATAAGCCTTCTCGAGCGCCGCCTCGATGCCGCCGATATCCTCCGCGCGGCTGTCGTTGAACGACGTGCCGAAGCTCACGACGAGCAGCTCGTTTTCGCCGATGCCGTCCTGGTTTCTCGGATTGTCAAGCGACGCGTCGCCGGTGTCTCTGCCGAAGTAATCGGGATCGGCCTCTTCGCCTTCCACGAGTTCCTTCTGGGCGTCGGTCAGCGCGTCCCACGCCGCCTTTGCCGCCGCGCACTGCGCGTCGGTCTCTTCCGTGCGCTCCTGCACGTAGATCGCGTCGATCAGCGCTGCAACTTCATCCGCCTTCGCCTTGTCTTCCGCCGCGGCGTCGGGTTCTGCCGGCGCTTCGGTCGGTTCTGCCGGCGCTGCCGTCGGT
The DNA here is from genome assembly GCA_946539625.1 of uncultured Clostridia bacterium. The sequence goes on from CAMNHT010000051.1 coordinate 2,580, forward strand.
TCTTCGGCCGGCTTCTCGGTCTGCCCGTTTACGCAGGCAAGCGCGAGCGCCGCAAACATTGCGATCGCCAGAATCAGAGCAATCGTCTTCTTCATGATTTCTATCCTCCTTGATTCGCTTTGGAACGGTTTCGTTCCCGATGTATGTAATGCTTTTACATCGCAAAAATCATCGGCACGAAAAAAGCCCTTCACCGAAACCGGCAAAGAGACTGCGTACAAAAGGCGCTCCGATAACGAAGCCACGGTACGATCAATCCCTCGTGATCCGGAAAATTTCTTTTCCCGTACCAGCAGGCGGCAGGTTTCCCGGCTCGCGGCATTTGATGCTGTCGCCTTCCCGATCGCTCAGTGGCTGCTTACGCGTGACAGCGTCGACCCGCATACGGTGACGAGATCGCACAGGCTCTTTCCTGTTTCCCTATTATCCGCCGCTTTCGCGGCGGCACCGACTGCTTTTTTCAATTTTCCTTATTATATCCCTATCGTTCCCGCGTTGTCAAGATGCCGCGGCGGATCGCCTGCATTAGATCCGAAAGCTCCTCCGGCCGCACCTTCAAAACCGCGCGGTCGAAGGTAAAGAATCCGTTCGTTTCGTCCTCGACGTCGGAGACCTGCGTATAGATCGCGCCGCACAAGCCCTGTTTTGCAAGCGGGATCAGCGAACCGTAAAGCGCACGCAGCGCTTTGATGAATGCTTCACGGGTCTCGTATTTACGGTAGCCGTAGGTCTTTTCCGTGTTGAAGCTGTGCTCCGGAAGCTTCCACACGTAACCGCCGAATTCACTCAAAAGCTGCGGACGCGGCTCCTTTCCGAGATGCAGCTTGTCAAAATAAATGTGTAAACTGTCCACGTCGCTTCTGCTTTGGTGAAACCATCCGGACGTGCTGTCGATAAACCTCGTCGGGTCAAGCGCTTTCAGAAAGGTATACGCGTCGTCCGCCGAGAACTGTCCCCATCCTTCGTTGAAGATCGTCCAGAGGCAGATGCACGGGTGGTTTTGAAGCTGCCGCACCGTCGCCGCCATGCTTTCCAGGAAGATGCGGCGCGTCTGTTCGTCGGGATTCGACCGCGCGTCCGAATGCTTCAAAAGCCGCACGGTCGGCAGGACCGTGTCACGCAGAAACCGATAGACGCCGTTATTCACCATATCCTGAAACACGATCATGCCGAGGCGGTCGCAATCGTAATAGAACTGCTCCGGTTCGATCTTGATGTGCTTTCGAAGCGTATTGAAGCCCAGCGATTTCATCGCAAGAATGTCCGTTTCAAAACCGTCCGGCGTCGCGGGCGTATACAGCCCGTCGCTCCAATAGCCCTGATCGAGAAGACCGTTGAAAAAGGTCGGTCTGCCGTTCAGGCACAGGCGCAAAACGCCGTCGACCGTCTCGGTCGAGAGCGTACGCAGGGCGAAATAGGATTCCACGCGATCCTCGCCGCATATCACGGCGAACCGATAGAGATACGGATCCTCCGGCGTCCACAGATGCGGCTCGGCGATTTCGATCCGCACGCGTCCGCCGCAAAGCGGGTATTCCTTTCCGTCAAGTGCAACGGCGCCGTCCGAAACGCCTTCCGCTTCGATCCCGACCCAATCAAGCCCGTTTGAAATGCGAAGCGCCGTGATCGCATGCTCGGGAATCGGTTCGAGCCAGACAGTTTGCCAGATGCCGGAGCAGGGCGTGTACCACATGCCGCCGCGTTTCACCTTTTGCTTACCGTAAGGGAAACGCGGATCGAGATCGTTCAAAACACGCACGACAAGCTCGTTTTCACCGTCATTCAGCGCGTCTGTGATATCTGCGGAAAACGGCAGATAGCCGTTATCATGCTCGCAAACCTTTGTGCCGTTGACCAGCACCATGGCTTTCCGCATCACCGCGCCGAAATGCAGCAGCACGCGTTTTCCTTTCCACGATTGCGGAACCGTGAACGTGCGCCGATAGGTCATCTGCTGTCCGATCGCGGGCGGTTCCTTTACGCCGGAAAGCAGGCTTTCCGCGCAAAACGGCACGCAAATCGTTGTGTGTGTGCCGCCGAATGAAAGGTCCCACGTTCCATTGAGGCAGAGCCAGTCCGTCCGCACCATCTGCGGACGCGGATACCGTTCCCACGGCACGTCCGGCAGCGCTTTCCCTTCCTTTGTATACAGCTGTTGACAGGTTTTTCTCATGTGTGCACCTCATTCTGTCTGCATTATATCTCCTTCGCACATGGAAGTAAAGAATGTTTGTCCTTCTGCGTATTCCGCTGCAGCCGATCAAAAGAAAGCAATGAAAAACCTTGTCAGTCTGCGGATTAGGTGCTATACTTTTTCCATGAAACCGATTCGAATCACGCTTTTGTGGCTGCTGATCGCGTTGCTCCTTTTGCCTGCGGTCAGCTTTGCCGAAACGCACATCCATCTTGCCCCCGCTCCGACGCCGGAAGAGACGCCGGAGCCTACGCCGACGCCCACGCCCACGCCGCCGTTCGGTATTTCGCTCGGCTACACCGACGAACAGCGGGAGGAGCACAGACGAACAAGCCGCAGCGTATTCGGCGGCGCGCGTGCGGACGGCATCTTTGTTGCCGATGCAAGCGACCTTTCACTTTGTTTTTACGCAAAACATGCCAACGACACCTATCCGAACGGCAGCACAACCAAGATCATGACCGCACTGCTCGCGATCGAAGCGCTGTCGATGGACGAGATTCTCATCACCCCGCGGGAAGCGACGCTGCTCGGCGGAACGAATACGATGCTCGGTCTCGTTCCGAACGAACCGATGTCTGTCGAAGATCTTCTCTACGGACTGATGCTCGTGTCCGGCAACGACTGCGCCATCACGCTCGCCTATCGGATGGACGGCTCGGAGGAAGCTTTTGCAGAGCGTATGAACGCACGCGCCGCCGAGCTCGGCATGGTCGATACGAATTTCACAAACCCCTGCGGACGAAACGTCGGGGACAACCATTCTTCCCCCTACGACCTCGCGCTCCTGACGCAGGAGGCGCTGAAAAACGAGCAGTTCCGCAAGATCGTCGCGACTGCGTCCTATACGATTCCCCCCAACGAAAAGCGCCGCGAATCCCTGCTGATCTACAACAGCAACCGTCTGGTCTCCGACGGACCTCCGCACGATTATTACTGTCCGGAAGCGATCGGCGTCAAAACGGGCGCAACCGCGCTCGGTACCTGTCTCGTTGCCGCGGCGAGGCGTGAGGACGTCACGATCATCGTCGTACAGCTCGGTATGACCGAGGGAGACAACAAGTCAAAGCGATACGAGGAATTCGGGCGCGCGCTGCAATTCTTTAACTATATCTTTGCCAACGAATATGCAAATATCGACGCCAAGACAATGATCGGTTCGTATACGGACGTGATTTCCGTGAAAATGCCGTTTGAAACCGATCCGGAGCTTTGTAAGCTGAAGGTGCATGCGGACGTGCTCGGCGCGCATGCATACCGCGCGATCCGCGAGATGGACCTGCTCCTTGCCGGTGACGAAACATTTGACGTTACGATCGACGCGCATGCCGAAGCCCCCGTCAAGGCCGGACGGCAGGTAGGAACCGTGACCTTCTCGTATCGCGGACGCGACTGGTTCACGCTTCCGCTGATCGCGGACGAAGCGCTTGCGATTCCCGCAACGCCCACCCCCATTCCGACTCCCGCGCCTGCGGACGCGCCGGCTACGCCGATGATCACGGACACAGACACGACGGTCGATACGCCCGTGCCGACGGGCACGCCTGCGCCGACTTCCGCGCCGACCGATCCGCCCATTGATCATCGCGCGGCGGAGAACAAGGCGGCAATGCAGATCCTTCTGCCGCTTGCCGGCGTGCTGGTCCTGCTCGTCGCCGCGCTGCTGATCCGCAGGCGGATCCAAAAACGCAGATGATCTTTCCAAAAACACAAAAAGGGCTTGACGCCCTTTTTTGTTTATCCTTCCTTCGCTTCCGACAGCATCCAGCCGAGGGAAACCGGCGCCGTAAACGCCGTGCCGCAGTAGACGCAGACCCGCGCGCCCGCCGCCGGCAGCGGTCCGCCGCAGTTCGGGCAGTTGAAGCCCTTGATCGGGCTGTCCGGATCGTCCGCGTAGCCTGCGATATATACGAGGGTCAGCCGCCGCTCGCGCGGGGTGTCGGTCGTATCGTTGAAGCCCACCGCCGCCTGACAGGTCAGAAACTTCCTGCGCGCGGAGCCGTCGTACGCCGCGATCGTCACGCGGTGCACCGTGATCCCGTCCCTGACCGAATCGGGCATCCGATCCTCGAATTCCTCCTTGAACGTCTCGGTCGCGTCGTCCCCATAGAGCATCTTGCCCTGCGCGCCGCTTTCATAGTACGTCCGTGCGTCGCGCCGGACGCGTTCGGCAAAGATCCGTGCGTTGAAATCCGGGAAGTCCTTCAAAATCTTCGGCAGTACGACCGATTCAAGCGAGGAAAGCGAGCGCGGCTTTTCCGGCTCCTTGTCCGCGGCGATCGCCTCGTCGATCGCGTCCTTGATATACCCGATCCGTTCCCGCATGCCGCGCGTGGCGCGCCGGATCCACAAAAAACCGCCGAACAGCGCCAACAGTCCGCCGCCCGCAAGCAACGCGATCATCCACCAGTCCATTATGCTTCCTCCGCATTTCTGTCTTTGCTTTCAGTTTGGACGCATTCGGACAAATTGTCAAGAACAATCTTGCCGGAGAGCAAGATTCCCGGATCATTGCGACAATTTTACACCAATCCGTTATTGACATTGCGCATGGTATGCCGTAAAATATATAATAAGAATGGTATGACATTCGATATAATCCAAACAGAAATGAGAGGGGTTTGCATGGAAGAAAAGAAAAGGACCATCACCAAGGTCGAAAAGAAGGTCGATGGAGAATCGACCGAAAAGAAAGTTAAAAAGGTCGACAGCATCACGACGGCAGAGGAAAAGAGCCAGGCAACGACCAAACGCATCGTAGCGTTCATTCTGTGGGCGGTCGCGCTTATCTGCGAGATTCTCGCGATCCTTGTGATCAACGAAAAGATCAAGCTTCCGTTCTTCAGCGCGCATGACGACGTACGCGTCGCGCTGTTGATCCCATTGGTGATCTTTGTCGTGATCGACCTCATTTGCTGCCTCATTGCGTCTTCGCTTTGGAAGAAGGCAAGCCGCCTCGATCCGTTCAAGGATGACAATAAAGTCCTCTTCTTCATCTTGACGCAGCTCGGTGCGATCATGGCGATCATCTGCCTCGTTCCGTTGATCATCTTCGTGCTCGCCAACAAGAAGCTTGACAAGAAGACCAAGACGTTTGTCACGATCGTCGCCGCCATTGCGCTCCTGATCGCAGTTCTGCTCGGCATTGACTGGAACCCGATCTCCAAAAAAGAAAAAGACGCTGCAATGGAAACCATCACCGAAGACGTTTTCTGGTCGCAGTACGGCAGAAAGTACCATATCTATGAGGATTGCCAGACGATCCGCAACTCCGATCTGACGACAGGCAAGGTGCAGGACGCGATCGACGCCGGTCGTGAAGATCTCTGTGCTTTCTGCGCAAAGCGGGCCGATATCCACAACGACGAAATGAAGATCGAAGAGCGCAGCGACGTCGAAGAGCTTCTTGAGAGCGCAACAACCCCTGAGGAATAAGCCATGGCAGGGATTGATCTGAACTCCCTGATGGGACTGGTCG
>CAMNHT010000052.1 GCA_946539625.1 uncultured Clostridia bacterium
CTGCTGTTCGCGCCGGTCGATCAGGCGCCGTTTGCGCGGATGTGCGCGGACGTCGCGTATGAAAACGGCTGCCGCGAGGTCGTGATGATGTGGAACGACGATCATATGACCCGCGCAAGATTCCTGTACGCCGACGACGCGGTATTCGACGAGTTTCCGCAGTTCCGCGCGGACCTCTATACGCATTATTCCAAGGAAGGCGCAGCGTTTTTGCACCTCATTTCCGACGATCCCGAGAACCTCCTGGGCGTTGACAGCGACCGCATCCTGCGCTCGCACAAGGCGTCCGGCGAAAAGCTCAAAGAATACCGCCGCTATCAGGATCAGAACATCTTCCCGTGGGGCATCGGCGCGCTCAGTAGCCCCAAGTGGGCAAAGAAGGTCTTTCCGGATATGAGTGAAGAAGACGCGGTCAACGCGCTGTGGGACAAGATCTTCATGGCGTGCCGCGTGAAAGGCGACGGAACGGCGGTCGAGGCATGGAGACAGCATGCCAGAAACCTTCGCGAGCACGTGCGCATCCTGAACGAGTACCATTTTGAAAAGCTGCACTACGAGAACGCGCTCGGCACGGACCTTTGGGTCGAGCTTGCCGACACGCACGTGTGGGAAGCGGGCGGCGACCGGACCGCGTCCGGACAGGAATACATGCCGAACATTCCGACCGAGGAATGCTTCACCGCGAACAAGAAGACGGGCATCAACGGCGTCGTGTGCGCGTCGCTGCCGCTGTGCCGCGACGGCAACGTGATCGAGAACATCCGCTTCACCATGAAGGACGGCAGGATCATCAAAGCGGAAGCGACGAAGGGCGAGGACGTGCTGAAGGCCGCGATCAGCGTTGACGAAGGCGCGTCGTATTTCGGCGAGGTCGCGCTTGTGCCGTACGATTCCCCGATCAGTAACTCCAAGACGCTCTATTACGAGACCCTGTTCGACGAGAACGCCGCCTGTCACTTCGCGTTCGGCAAGGCGTACGCTTCGAACGTCGAGGGCGGCGCGAACATGAGCAAGGAAGAGCTTGCCGCCGCGGGCATCAATGACTCCATCACGCACGTCGACTTCATGGTGGGAACCTCGGATCTCAAGGTCACCGGCTTCACGCATGACGGCCGCGAGATCCCGGTCTTTATCGACGGCAACTTCGCGTTCTGATCCCATCTGCGACAGACGGAACCGCCCTTCGGGGCGGTTTTTGCATTTTATCAAACGAAAATGCATCTTACTCTCCGGGGCATTGCAATGGGAAACGAGAACGATTACAATACAGACGAATCAAAGAGTGAGGTAAAAAAACAATGCGTATGGGTATGGTTCTGTTTCTGCTGACGGCGGCGCTTGAGATCGCGCTCGTCGTTATTTCCTGTGTAAGAGTAACGGAAAAGAAGACGTGGCGGAAAAACCGCCTGTTCGTGCGTCTTGCCGAGATCGCGATCGCCGTCGTTGCAATCCTGCTCCCGTTCGGACAGAAGTGGCGTCTGACCGGCTTCCTGATCACCCTTGCGGTGCTTGCGTTCATCGTCGCGCTGGCGATCCTTGTGAAGCGCAAGAAGACCGAGGGCGACGTGCGCAAAGGCAAGGCGATCGGTTCCGGCATCTTGAGCATGCTTTTGATCGGCTTCGCGCTCGTTCCGGCGTTTGTGTTCACGGGTTATAACGGACTGCCGACAAGCGGCGGATACGCGGTCAAGGAGACCTCAGCGATCCTTGTCGACGGCACAAGAATCGATCCGTTTGAAAACGACGGCTCAAGCCGCGAGGTGCCTGTGCATTTCTATTATCCCGAGACACAGGACGGCACGGAGCGTTTCCCTCTGGTCGTCTTCTCCCACGGCGCATTCGGGTATTATGAAAGCAACACCTCTACCTATACGGAGCTTGCGAGCAACGGTTACGTCGTCGCGGCGCTTGATCATCCGCATCATGCGTTCTTCTGTAACGACACGGACGGCAAAACGGTGATCGCGGACATGGACTTTGTGAACACCGCGATGACCCTGAATTCTGGGACCGACGCTGAAAAGCTGTACGTGCTGTATACCGAATGGATGACACTGCGTACCGCGGATATGGGCTTTGCTGTGGACGCAATTGAGACGGCTGTCACTGCAGGCGCGACGGACGAAAGCTGGTTTGTGCCCGAAAAGAACGCTGACGCGATCCGGACCGTACTGCGCATGACAAACATCGAACGGATCGGGCTTATGGGTCACTCTATGGGCGGTGCGACCTCGGTGGAACTCGGACGCGAGCGGGACGACATCGCCGCCGTCATCGACATCGACGGTACAATGCTCGGGGAATACACCGGCGTGGAAAACGGAGAGCTGACCGTGCGCGAAGAACCGTACGCCGTTCCGGTGCTTGCATTTGACAACTGGGACTCGTATAATGATATGGAAGAATACGCCGCACAGGGCGGGCTTCATCCGAACGCGGAACTGCTGAAGAACGCCTCGATCGGCTTCGAAACCACGGTCCGCGGCTCGAAGCACATGGATTTCACCGATCTGCCGCTTCTCTCGCCGTTTCTCGGACGCGTGCTCGGCAGCGGCGAGCGCGACACAAAGGAAACGATGACGATCGTCAATTCACTTGTGCTGGAATTCTTCAATTGCTATCTGAAAGGGGAGGGCGTCTTTACGGCAAACGCTGTGTATTGACCCCCAAAAGCGCATGAACGTACGTATCGAACAGGTCGAAAAGGAGCGTGCGGAGCTCGTTCTGATCCGCTGTCACGCGGTGACGGATGAGGTGCGGGAGATTGAATCCTTCATAAAATCCCGTTCCGGTTCCCTTACGGGAACGGCGGACGCAAAGCAGTATGAGATCCCCGTGACGGACGTTTGCTATATCGAATCCGTCGACGGAAAGACCTTCCTGTATACACGCAGTCGGGTCTATGAGACGGCGTACCGCATCTATGAACTGGAGGAGCTGCTGAAAGCGAAGCATTTCCTTCGGATCGCAAAGCCGATGCTCGTCAACCTGATGAAGATCAAATCGATCCAGCCCGCATTCAACGGACGGTTCACCGCAATTCTCTACTCCGGCGAAAAGATCATCATTTCGAGAAACTACGTCAAAGCGCTGAAAGCCGCTTTGAAGGGAGAATAGACCATGGAATTCAAACGATTTCTTGTCAACAAACTGATCCTGTTTTTCATGCTGTCGACGCTGATCACGGTCGCGGTCTCGCTGACAGGCACGGTGTTCGATGGGGATAGGCAGTTCGGCTATGAAGCCTTGCTGGTCCCGATCGAATACGCGGCGCTGTGTATGCTGCCGACGCTTCTGACCTGGTCGAAGCGTGAGCTCTCGCCGAAAGCACTGCTTGCTCGCGAAGCGCTGATGCTCGTGCTCATCGAGGGGGTGATCCTGTTCATTACGTTCACAAGCGATGTGATCGACACGAGCAGGTTGGAGGTCGTCCTCGCGATCGCAGGAAGCGTGCTCGTCATCTTCGTGCTGGTGCATCTGTTCCTGTGGCTCAAGGATGCCGCCGAAGCAAAAAAGCTGAATCGCGAGCTTTTGACGTTTCAGAAACTTCATGAATAATCGCTTTTTCACTGCTCCGCGAAAGCGGGGCTTTTTTCATGCCTTGCAAATCGGACAGAATTCCGGGAAAAAGATGCGCGAAAGTTCACAGGATCCGGAAAGGATTTTCCGCTTCCGCGTCGTATATATAAAGTATAAAGATATAAGTAAATAGATATAAGTAAATCGATATTCTTAAGGATATCGATAAAGTAGATATTCTTAAGTAAATCGATATTCTTAATTATATGGATATAACAGTTATTCATAAGTAAATCGATATTCTTAAGAAAATGCAACCAAAAGGCGAACGGCATGGTATTCCGTACAGAAAGGAACGGAAGCTCTTTGCAAGGCGGGAAAAACGTGATATACTGAACAGTATGAAGACGGAGCGCGGGGAAAAAAGGCCGGTGTTGAGCAGGCGCCTTGCATGGATCCTTTCGGGGATCGTGCTGGGCGTGTCGCTGCTGGTTGCCGTCGTTTCGATCGTGCGCGGGCACAAAACCGTGATCGACCTGGAAAACTACGTGAACGTCGGCACGGACGCGGGCGGGAATCCCGCGGTGCTCTTGGACGTCGACGCGATCCTGAACGATTTGCGGCTCCCGAACCCGAACCGTCCCGGTGTGAACGCGTCGGACTACCCGGAGGTCTACGCACTCTGCACGGCAAGGATGCGCCTTTGGCCGATCGACGAGGACCGCATGCGGGTGACGATCGAAGCGGACACGGATACGCTCGCCCGATACGGCATTGCGTTCCGGGCAACAACGTGGGACCAGCAGATCAAAGGCTTTGTGGCAGGCGCGACGCCGACGCCCGTACCGGTCCGGCAGGAGGAGAGTGAGACACCGACCGCAACACCTCCTTTTGAGGAGGCGGACGGGTACCTTGATTCGCTGGTAGACAGCAGCGGAAACGGGCTGAATCTCCGTTCCGTGTGCGAAGCGGTGCAAAGTGAACGCGATTTGTTGTGTAAAGAAATATTCGGAAACAATTATGACACAACTAAGACACAAGTCGCGTTTATAGTATATACAGACGGACGGCATCATAATCTGTACCGCGCAAGCTATACGGCGACCTTTCGCCCGGAGGACGGAACGGAGCCGGTCGTGATCTGGTTCACGGTTGACGTATATGATCTGTACCGCGCGGAGGGACGGATCTCCTATGGCGGCATCGACGTATCGCTTTGCGACACAGAAGAGGAGAGCAAGCGCCTGCCGAGCAGCGGAAAGGCGACAAAGCTTTCGGGCGGCGGCGTACGCGTCGACGGAAAGAGCGGCTTTGACCTGAACGGATTCGTGCAGTTCCCGGGGCAGCCGACGAGTTATCGCATGGCAAACGGCGTCTACTGGTCGCCGACCTATGACGCTTTGGATGAGGACATGATCTGGAGCCTCACCGCGGTCGAAGGGCACTCGCTGGCAAACCTTCTGCGCTATGCGCGAAAGGAGATCTATGCGCGCTACTACATACCGTTCGACCCGAAAACGGAGCGGGAGTTCGACACGCATTACAGCTCGTATGACTGGTATGAACCGCGTGTGCCGGACCTTCTGGGGCTGATGACGGAAACGGAACGGAACAACATCCGCCTTTTGCGCGAGATCCAATCTCTGATTGAAAAATAAGGAGAATCATATGAAAACCATTCGAACCATTCTTGCAACCTTCGGCGTAACGTCCCTGCTGTACGGACTGTTCGCGCTGATCGCGATGCGGCTGAACCCGGCATTCACCGGGCGTTCGATCTATCAGCTGTTCCGCGATACGGGCTTTGTTGCGCTGGTGATCGGCATCGGCTGCGTGCTGTCGTTTGTCATCATGACGATCGCGATCGTCTCGTTCCGTGACGAAGGCGCGCAAAAGAAGCACGAGACCGCGGAAGAGGACCTGTTCGACGACTTCCTTGAGGAGGAGACCGTTCCGGAGGAACGCGCGGAGGAGGCGGACGAGAGCTGGTCGCCGGAGATCAAGCGGAAGCAGCGCAAAGCATTGCGGCATGCGGACGAGGAGCCGACGCCGGACCTGTTCGCAGAGGATGATGATTACGACGGAGAGCAGATCCCGATGCGTGACGTTGACCGGTTCGCAGGCTTTGCGGAGATCCGCCGCACGGTGCCGGAAGAGCCGGAAACACCGGAAGAACCTGCTGCACAGGAACCGGTTGAAACGCCGGAAACACCCGCACCCACCGCGACCAAACGGTGCATCTACTGCGGAGAGTCGATCGACGCCGATTCCGCGTTCTGCATCTACTGCGGCAAGCGCGTGTAAAGGAGGGACGGACCATGACGAATGCTTCGATTCGCAGACTGATCGGCGGGCTCGGTACAGCCCTGATCTTTCTGATCTGCGCCGTTGTCATCGGCGCGCACTTTCTGACCGGACGCAGTCTTCAGCGCATCGACGTCTCCGAGTATACGACCGTTCAAAGCGACGGCGCGGGCGGCTATACGGCTTCGCTCGACATCGACCGGCTGATCACAAGGGAGCGTCTGCATAACCCGACGGAGACCGAAAAAGCGCAGTATCCCGAGATCGCGGCGCTCAAAGGACTTGCCATCCGTATAACGCCGCGCGGGGACGGATATGAATTCGAAACGGTTACAAGCGGGGCGGATCCCACGACGCTTCTGAAACAGCACGGGATCCGGCTCGTCAATACGAAGTGGTCGCTGAGCGGCGCGGAAATTGCGGCTGCGGCGGGACAGAGACCGGCACAGTCGATCTCTCTGGACTTTGCAAGCTATGTCCGCACGAGCCGCACGGACGCGGGCGACTATGCTGCCGCGGTGGATATCCGAAGCATGCTGCGCGACGCAGGGATCGAAGCTGACGCCGACCCCGGAACGAACCTCGGCGCGCGCGCACTGAGAAGTCTTGACGTGGCGTGCCAAAAGACGGACAAAGGCTATAAGCTGCAGACCACGAGCACGGTCCCGACGGTCATGGAAGACCTTGCGGCAGCAGGGATCAAGATCACCGATACGCAATGGACGTGGAGCGCATCGGAGATGGAAAAGCATATCGGCACGGTAACGCCGCCCGACGCGCCCAGAACGCCTGTGCCGGATACACCTGTTCCCGCAACGCCGGACGCTTCGGAAACGCCGGCGCCGACGACGCCTTCCGGCACGTTCAATGACAATCCGGTCATGACGCCGGAAGCAGGCGCAGCGACCGAGGCGCCCGCGCGCAATCAGAACGCGATCACGACGCTGTACGGCTTCGATCAGACCGAGCTTCGGAAGGCGATCCGAGCGGCGAAGGAGCAGAAGTACGGCAGCAGCATCGAGTCGAGCGAGGTCAAGTACAACTACTTTGCGGTCGGCGGTGAAGCCGCGCAGCACAGCAACGTGTTCCGCATCGTGTACATCATCACGACATCGAGCGGCACGGAATATCTCGCCGCGGACGTCTATGATATCGAGCTCGAGACCGGATACAAGGCGAGCGACGTGCATCTTTCCGTAAAGGAAAGCCGCACCGCCGCAAAGAGCACGGACGACCTCAAGGATTATACAGTCTATACGCTGAATGAGGGCAGCATGGTCTTTGCGGAGAACAAAGGCAAGAGCCCGTTCGACAAGAACGGTCTCGTGAAAGCGAAGAGCATCGAGGAATCGCTGTCCTACGACGAGCTTTGGGACATTCCGACAACGGAAGATTTTACGCTGCTGCGGCTTCTGGGCTACGCGCGAAACGAAATGTTTGCCCGCGGCGGACATAAGTTCGGCGATAACAGTACGTATACGAAATATTATAAGCAGTTCAGTTGGTACAAGCCGACCGGAAAGGTCACGGCTGACGAGCTCGCGGCGAAGTACCCCGCGACCAAGAAGAACATCACCACGATCAAGTTCCTTGAAACACTGATCAAGGAAGGATGATCGTACAGAAACGAGCTGCGGGCGGATCCTCTTTTTTCGGGGTCCGCCTTTTTTGATCGAAAAAGCTGAAATCGGGGCTTTACAAACCGGAATGTTTCGGATATAATAACCCGGTAAATCGTTGATCGGGACGAGTAGCGTGTCGAAAACCCTCAGCGAGCCGCGTACGGTGCAAGGCGGCGGGAGAGCGCGCGTGAAAATCACCCGGGAGTGGAACGGCGAAACCGCAGTACGGCAAAACCTGCCGGAAGCTGTCATTCTGAGGAGGCAAAGCCGACGAAGAATCTGAAAGATCCTTCGCACGCGCAAGATCCTTCGCTATGCAAGATCCTTCGCAAATGCAAGATCCTTCGCTATGCTCAGGATGACACAGAGAGCGCAGTAGCCCTTCCCGTATCCCCGCGTTAAGGGGCATGGAGCGGACAGGGAAAACTCTGTCAACTGAGGTGGTACCGCGGAAGAACTTCGTCCTCAAAACGGACGGAGTATTTTATTTTTGGAGGAAAGCATGTACAAAAAAGTCAGTACGGACATGGATTTCGTTTCCCGCGAGAAGGAAACGCTGGCATTCTGGAAGGAGAACCGCGTCTTTGAACAGAGCGTGGAGTGGCGCAAAGGCGCGCCTGCCTTTACGTTCTTTGACGGTCCGCCGACGGCAAACGGCAAGCCGCACATCGGGCACGTTCTGACCCGCAGCATCAAGGACCTGATCC
>CAMNHT010000053.1 GCA_946539625.1 uncultured Clostridia bacterium
AGAAGACTGCGATCGTCTTGCCCTTATAAAGGAAACCGTCGCACGTCGCGCAGTAGCTGACGCCGTGCCCCAAGAGCTCCGATTCATTCTCGAATCCCTTGCCCGACACCGCACCGGTGCACAAGAGCACCGTCTTTGCGTCGTAGATGTCGCTGCCGCCGAGCACCATGAAGCCGCGCCGCGTTGCCGCAATATTCGTCACCTGCCGTTCGGTGATCTCGATGCCCATCTGCTCCACCTGTTCGAGATAAAGCCGATTGAGTTCCGGTCCGGTCACCATGGCGACGCCGGGGTAGTTTGCGATGCGCTCGCTTTTTTCGACCTTCGGACTGAGCTTTTTCGAGCCGAACCAGATGATGCTTTTATTGTGCAGCTTCAGGGTCAGCGCGGCGGAAACCGCCGCGGGGCCTGAGCCGATGATCGCTACGTCGTACATGCCGGACGACTCCTTCCGGTTCGGGATTACAGAAGATAATCCGGAGCGATGCCGTAGTGCGCAGCGAGATCCTTGATCGCCTGCACGAGTGCGTTGATGTGTTCCTCATCGGACCCCATGCCGTAGCAGAACGCGAAATTGCCGAGCACGCCGTCCATGGCAACGCCCTGCGCATCATGCGTGGTGCGGATCGTTTCGAGTGTCTCGGAATCTGCGTCAAACTGCATAATGATATCCGTGATCGTTCCCGCAGTCATATCGACATACATCGTGCCCGCTTTTGCACCGATCGCACCGAGATCGCCTGCGCTCATGTCGACGACCCATTCGTTGTTGACGATGATGCCCGCCGCTCTGAGGTAATCCTTGATCTCCGCGATCGTCCAGTCTTCGAATTTCTCGGGATACTTCGTCCAGTCGATGCCGCCTTCTGTCTGCTCGGGTTTCTTCGCTTCGCTGCCGCAGGCAATCGTGCCGAGTGCGAGGATGAGAACCATCACAAGTGCCGTCATTTTGAGAACCGTGTTTTTCATGTCTGTTTCCTCCATTTGTTTGTTTTTTGAATCAGGTACCTAGATACCGGATGATCAGTTGTACATTGCCTCGGAGATCGCCTCTTCAAGGTCTTCGCGCGGCTGGAAGCCGACCATAGTGGATTTGATCTCGCCGTCAAGCATAAAAAACAGCGTCGGCGTGCCGGAGATATCGAAGCGCTCCGTATACTTCGGGCTCTTTTCGATGTCGCATTTCGCAAGATTGATCTCCGGATTGTCATAGATGATCTCGGACAGCACCATATCGAGCATCTTGCAGGGACCGCAATGATCGGTCATAAAGTCCGCGATCCAGAAGCCCTCTTTGGTCACGTCGTCAAATTCTTCTTCGGGAACAAACTTCGTCATTTTGTATTTCTCCTTTCCAATTCCTCACGAATCCGTTCAAACATCTTCTCCTGCAGTTCCGAAAGCACCTCATAGTGATCGAGCGGATCGGTCTTTCCCTCTGCAGGAAGTCCCAGAATGTTCAGGTAAATCAGGCATTGCGCGATCTTGATCTTGTACCAGTCGCGGCGCATCGCGATGAATTCGTCGATCGAGTGGACGTTCATATCCTCCTCCCACTCTTTCGGCACCTGCTTTGTGAGGTCAATGCCCTCCTTTTCGGCAAACAGCTTGATGAACATCGCCTTTTCCAGCTCGCCGAGGATGCGGATATCCTCCTCATCGCACGGATCGACCGGATAATCCTTCATGATCTCTTCCATCGTGAAGTAATTGATATTCGCCAGGATCTCGCTCGTTTTCGCGTCACGGATGTACGCCTCGTATGCCGCGACCGTCGTGATCGTATTGCCCTTGAAATCCTTCTGTTCAAGCGCAGCGACCATCTCATCGGTCGGTTCCGGCGTCTGCTTGCGTCTGAGTTCCAGCACAGTCGCGTTCACCGGCTGTTCGTCGATTACGGTTTCGACGCGTTCACCGACCGTCTTTCCGAGCAGCAGCGGTTCCAGAACCTTGCTGTACAGTCCGCGTCCGAGCGTGACGGTCACGCGTTCCTTGTTGAACTTCGGGATCGCGCTTTCGACTTTCAGCACCGCGGTATCGCCGACCTCCGCCTTCGCTCCGTCCGGCAGCGGCAGCAGAACGAGCTGTTCGCGCACGATGCTCTTTCTTGCGAGCTCCTTCAGTTCCGCATCGGTCGAGATGGTCCTGTACGCATCCTCACGGTTGAGATACGCGTCAAGGTACTTTGCGTAGTCGATTCGTTCTTTATAAGGGAAAACGGTGTTCATGTTATGCCTCCTTTGCGGCGCGCCGTCCCATGACGGTCGCGAGATAGTTGTCGGTTGCGTTCAGGACCTGTTTCGGCGAGCCGCTGTCCTCGATCTTTCCGCCGCGCAGGACGATCACATGATCGGCGCTGCGGATCGCGGAAAGCGAATGCGCGATGATCACGGTCGTGCGTCCCTTCATCAGTTCTTCGAGCGCTTCCATGACGACGCGCTCGCTGGTCGCATCCAGATTGCTCGTCGCTTCGTCGAGCAGCAGATAGTCGGGATTGTTCATGATCGCCCGCGCGATTGCGATCAGCTGCCGCTGTCCGCCGGAGAAGTTCGTGCCGCCCGGTGCGACGAGCGTTTCAAACCGATCGGGCAGCGCGGACACGAAGTCATAGACGCGCGCCTGTTTTGCGACCTTTAAAAGCTCCTCGTCGGAAATCGGACGTTCACAGCCGTAGCAGATGTTTTCACGCACCGTACCCTCCATCAGCGGGCTTCCCTGTGCGACGAGGCAGAACGCCTTGCGCCACGCGTGCAGATCGTATTCGTTCGCATTGATCTTGCCGAAGCGCATTTCGCCGTCGCTCGGATCGTACAGACGATCTAAAAGCTTAAACAGCGTGCTCTTGCCAGAGCCGTTCGAGCCGACGATCGCGGTCACCTTGTTTTTCGGGATCACGCAGCTGATGTTTTCGAGCACGTTCTTTTCGCCGTAGGAGAAATCGACGTCGACAAAGGAGATATCCTGATCCGGCTCATCCATTGTGCGGCCGGTCGTTTCCTGCTCATCCTTCAGCTTCAGCGTTTTGATGACGCGGGCGAGCGCGCCGTTTGCCTGACGGATCGTGCCGATATCGTTGATCACGTTCGTTGCTTCGACCGCGACCGAGCCGGCGATGTGATAGAACGCGATCACCATACCAACGCGGATCACGCCGTCCTGCACGAGCTTTGCGCCGATGACGAACGGGATCGCGATGCTCAGAATGTTATAAGCGGTCTGAAGGCAGGAATAGAAGACCTCCATAAAGCCGTTCTTGAGCTGCATTTTATACTGCTCGTCAAAGCATTCGCTGCCGTTTTCGATCTCCTCCGCCTGCGCGTTCGCCGTCTTGATCAGCGGAAGGCTCTTGGTGCGCTCCACAAGGTACGTGGTGGTTTTTGCCAGCATCGCCTGCGTTTTCTGCGCGATCAAAAAGCGCAGTTTCGCATAGCCCCAGCCGACGAGAACGCTGATCGGGATCAGCAGAAGCGTTGCGTTCGCCATCGTGACGTTGATCTTGTACATGCGCACAAGGTAGATCCCGATGCTCACGGCAAGAGACAGCAGACTGACGATCGTAACCAGCAGCTTGCTTGCAAAGTCACAGTCGGTTGTAACGCGGGAAACAAGCTCCTCACCGCCGTCGATGTCATAATGGCTTTGACGAACGAACATGATCTTGCGCCACAGCTTGACGCGGATACCGAGGTTGATATGTTCCGCCGCGTATGTGGTCAGCAGATAATTCAGCGCTGCAAACAGTCCGATCCCGAGGTACGTCAACGCAAACTTGACGAGTGCCGCCGTCGGTACGTTGCCGTTGGCATCCACCATATCGCCGGTGAAGAACGCAATGTGCATGCCGGCATACGTGCTTCCGAGCGTCGCTAAAAATGCGATCAGAAGCAAAACCCACGGAATTCGGATCCCTTTGTGCACCGCGATGTATTCGCGGATGCTCGCTTTTTCGGAACGGTAGGGTTTCGTCTTCTTCATTGTACGAACACCTCCTGATAAGACTGTTCCTCCACAAGATCGCGGTAGGTTTTCGATTCGCGCAGAAGCGTTTCATGGGTCCCTTCGCCCTCTACCCTGCCGCGGTTCAGCACCACAATGTTGTCCGCATGCGCGATGAAGTTCAGTTCGTGCGTGATCGTGACGATCGTCTTGCCCGAAAAGCCGTTGAAGAACGTATCGGAAATCGCCGTTGCGGTTTCTGCATCCAGAGCGCTGGTCGGTTCGTCCAGCAGAAGGACGTCGGCGTTCTTCAGAAGTTCTCTTGCAATGACCATTCGCTGACGCTGCCCGCCGGACATCGCGCTGCCCCAGATGGCAAGCTCGGCGTCGAAGCCCTCCGGCTTTTCCATGATAAAGTCATAAATATCCGCCGTTTTGGTGACCTTTGCAAGTTCTTCGTCGGTGACCGCGCGGCGAATGCCGTAGGTCAGCGCCTCACGCACCGTGCCGGAAAACAGTTCCGCATCCTGATTGACGTAGGACAAATGATCGCGCCATGCGGAAAGATTCAGACGTTCCACCGGCGTACCGGCCACGGTGATTGCTCCGCTGTTCGGCGTATACAGGTTTTCAAGAAGCCGCAGGAGCGTCGTTTTGCCGGATCCGGACGGTCCGACGATCGCAGTCGTTTTGCCCCTGGGGATCGAAAAGCTGACATTTTCGAGGATCGGCGTACCTTCCTGATATGCGAAGCAGACATCTTTCACATTGATCTCGCCTTCGGGAATCTCCCGCGGCGCGTTCTCGTTCATGTTCTCCTGCGGGGCTTCCATCAGCTCGCCGAGACGGGATGCTCTGCCCTGCACGTCCTTGAGGTTTGACCATACGCTCGTAAGCTGACGCAGCGTCGTGTTGATCGTCGGAACGAACAGGAAGAACGCGAGCCATGCCGGAAGGTCGATCTCGCCGTTTTTCAGAAGGATGCTGCCCCAGACGACCGCGATCACGATGCCGACGACCTCGGTGATCATCGTGTAGCCGACGACAACGGCATTCAGCTTCGCAAACTCAATGTTTGCCTTGTACAGTTCGGAGGACGCAAGTTTGCCCTTTTCCTCCTCCTTCTGCTCCGTCACGAAGGATTTGATCAGTGTGAGGTTTTTGATGCGTTCGGTCAGAAAGCCGGTCAGACCGCCGATGCGGACCTGGATCTTACGGCCGACCTTATACTGCCAGCGACCCATCAGGATTGAATACACGATGTAGATCGGGATCAGCACGACGATCGCAAGGAGCAGTTTCGGATTGTATCCGGAAATCTGTGTGACCGCCTGATACAGATACGTCAGCAGACCTGGAATGAGGATGATGAGCTGCAAAAGAGACGATACCGTCTGCTGCGTGTCGCTCGTCACCGTGCTCAGCATCGTGTTTGCATTCTTCTCATCGTAATAGCTGTTTTTGATGCCCATCATGCGCTGCCAGACCGCTTTTCGGGAGGAACGCACGGATTTCGCTTCCGCGATCAGATCGCTGACCGACACGACGGTCTTTGCCGCAAGCAGGCTGACGTACGCGAGGATCGCGTTCATCAGCGCGCCGGAACTGAACTTGCCGGTGAACAGCTCCGCCGTAGAGCCGGGGAGTCTGGAAACCGTGATGTAATACACCATCGTCAGCACAAGCGACGCCGCGATCCATCCCCAGCTGAGCTTTGCATGGTGCAAGAATGCGCCGAAGTTTCTCCAGCTGCCTGCACCGTCCGTTTTGTTCGCCGCGGTACGTTCCGTTTTTTTCATTCGTTTCACCCCGTATCGTTCCGATGTGATATAAAAAAGCATCCGATCAAGCGTCTTGTACGCTCGTTCCGATGCTACTTTACCGTATCATATATCTTTTTTCAAGAGGTGTTCCCGCATCGGGCAAATGACGGTCCGATCCGTCCGTCCGCTGTCCGATCGGGTTTATATCATGTCTCGTTGGTCGTATTTTTATACAAATTTCGTACCGTTATTTGCAAGCATATCCATCAGCTCCTGGTATTTGCTGCGACTGACGGGGACCTGCTCGTCCGTGTCGGTGACCGCGTAATACGCGCGTCCGAATACGGACTTATGAAAGCTCTTCACGTGATCGAGTGACAGCAAAAACGACTGATGGCAGCGAACAAGCCGGTAATCCCCGAACATGATCTCGAGCTCGCCGAGCGGCACGGTGCTTGAAAAGCTTGTACCGCCGCAATGGATGACCGCCTTGCGGTTGTCGCGCGAGATAAAACGGATCTCCAAGGGGTCGATCATTTCGATCCCATCGGTTGTTTCGACCGCGATCTTTTCGCGCGGCTTCGGCTTTTCGCGCGTGCGGTCGAAGCGCTCGAAGGTCTTCTGCATGCGCATGACGTTGACGGGCTTGATGAGAAAATCCAGCGGCTCGTATTCATAGCTCTTTGCGCCGAGCTCGGTATGCCCCGTCAGAAAGACGTACTGCGTTTTCGGCTGCACGCGCTTGAGATAATCGGCGACGGAAAACCCGTCGATATCCGGCATCTCCATGTCAAGAAACGCTAGATCGATGGGGATCGTCGTTAAGACGCGCATCATCTCCACAGAGTTGCCCGCGGTATGCACGTTATCCGGCTCCACGAAAAAGCCGACGCATTCCTTTGCCGCTTCCCGCGCCACGGCGTCGTCGTCCACGATCAGCACCTGAATTTTCCGCAGTGTTTCCATCCCCGCACCTCTCTATTTTTCTGCCGTTTCCTTTGCATAATCGATCGGCACCCGCGCGACGAACCGGATGACATTGTCCTCCGTTTCGGTATAGATCGCGCCGTGGTATTTTGAGACCAACGTCTTTAAGCTGGAAAGCCCCACGCCGTCGTGTCCTTTCTTCGTCGTGTATCCCTGCTGATAGAGGGCGCCAAGTTCCTCTTTGCTTGGCGTTTGCAGGATCGCGTTGGATACGCGGATCACGCAGAATTCTCCGCGTTTTAGGATCGCGAGGTGGATCCCGTAGGACTTGTCCTCGTGCGTCACCGTCTCGTCGATCGCGTTCTGCAGAAGATTGCTGATGATTTTATTGGTCTCGTAAACGTTCGTTGCGATCTGCGAAAGATCGTACCGTATATCGACGTCGAGCCGGATCCCCTCGCGCACCGCCATGATCTGAAAGTTGTGAATCAGCGCGGCGATCGCAGGATCCTTCACCGGCAGGATCGCGTTCATGATCGCGGAATCCTCCTCGAGAGCGTTCACGTATTTCAGGCACTCGTCGATCTTGCCCTGCCGGATAAGTCCCGAGATCGTCTGCACATGGAAGTTATAGTCGTGCCGCTGCGAGCGGATGACGTTCATGAAGCTCTGCATCTCCGCACGGTATTCCTGTTCGGCGCTGACCGCCGTATTCTTCTGCGCGTAAGCAGGCATCAGGATCAGAATGATCACCATGAGCCAGTAGAGGACGCTTTCAAGTACCGCGATAAAAACGGAATATACGTTATTTCTGAGCAACATCCATCCTGCAGCAAACAGGAAAACACAAACAAACGCAGGCAGCAGATACATATAAGAAAGCCGAAGCTTCAGGCCCTGCTCCTCTTTCCTGTCAAACGCGCTCCGCCAGTCTTTTTCGGGAAAGGATTTATAAAGGAGAAGCAGCATACCGATGAACAGGATGAGGCTTCCGCCGCAAAGCCACGGCGCAGCGACGCCGACTGACGTTGCGGACACCTCGGAAAGATATCGGGGAATGATCAGGATCGCAAACGCACCGGCCGAAAGCAAAAGCGAAAGCAGCGCTTCGTCCCACCGCACCCGAAACAGCGCTTTGATAAGCAGTCCGGCCGCCAAAAAAGCACCGAGCCAAACCGCTTCGATCCACGTCCGAGCGTCGAGCATCTGCATGCCGTACGTACCGGCGCCGAGGATCAGCCCGACAACGGCGGAAAACAGAACGGCGCGTCCGGTTTTGACGCGCACAAAGCACAGCCCGATGAGCCATGCCGTAAAGGCGGCGATCAGAACATACGCGTTTTCGATCATTGCGGTGCCTACCCTCCCACGATTTGATATTATATCCGTTTTTCCGACCGTTTGCAATAAAAAAGAAGCGACGCAGGCGCATCGCTTATCTGTTGACTGCACGATTA
>CAMNHT010000054.1 GCA_946539625.1 uncultured Clostridia bacterium
ACGGTCATGCAGGAAGCGCTCGAAAAGTGGGACGTCAATCTGTTCCGCGATCTTTTGCCGGAGATTTACGACATCATCTGGCGCATCAACACCAAGCTCTGCGGCGAGATCATGGCACGGGGGCTTGCGTGCGAACCGTACGCGATCGTATCGAACAACATCATCCGCATGGCGAACCTTGCCGTGTACGTTTCGAGCTACGTCAACGGCGTCGCGGAGATCCACACGCAGATCCTGAAGAACGACGTTCTGAAGATCTGGTACGACATCTATCCGGAACGCTTCCAGAACAAGACGAACGGCATTACGCAGCGCCGCTGGCTGGGACTGTGCAATCCTGAGCTCAGTAAGTACATCACCGAACGCATCGGCGGCGGCTGGATCACCGATCTCGAACAGCTCAAGGGACTGAAACAATTCTTAAGCGACGCGGACGTCGACGAGTTCATCGCGGTCAAACGCGAAAAGAAACGTCAGCTCCGTCAGCTTATCAAAGCGCGCGAGGGCGTCGATCTGCCTGAATCGTTCTGCTTCGACGTGCAGGTCAAGCGCATGCATGAATACAAGCGCCAGCTTCTGAATGCGTTCGCGATCATGGACATCTATTACGGCATCAAGGACGGCCGCATCAAGGACTTTACACCGACCGCGTTCATCTTCGGCGCAAAGGCGGCGCCCGGGTATCTCCGCGCAAAGGCGGCGATGAAGTACATCAACGAGATCGCCAACAAGATCAACAACGATCCGGACGTAAAGGATCTGATGCGCGTTGTATTTGTGCATAACTACAACTGCTCCTATGCGGAGCACATCATTCCGGCTGCGGATATTTCCGAGCAGATCTCTCCCGCGGGCACCGAGGCAAGCGGCACGGGCAACATGAAGCTGATGCTGAACGGCGCGGTCACGCTCGGCACATTCGACGGCGCAAACGTCGAGATCGTGCAGGAAGCGGGCGAGGAGAACAACTACGTATTCGGCTACAGCGTCGACGATCTCAACGCGCTGCGTCCGCACTACAACCCGAAGGCGATTTACGACTATGAGCCGCGCGTGCGGCGCGTCGTCGATTCGCTGATCGACGGTACGTTCTCCGACAACGGCACCGGCGTGTTCACCGATCTGCACCGCTCGCTGCTGTTCGGCAGCAGCTGGCAGAAGCCGGACTACTACTTTGTTCTGCAGGAGATGCTGCCGTATATCGACCGCAAGCTCGATGCGCTGAACGACTATAAGGACATCCGCGCATTCACAAGAAAGTGCATCATCAACACGGCAAGCGCAGGCAAGTTCTCGTCCGACCGCACGATCCGTCAGTATGCGGACGAGATCTGGCACATCAAGGAACTTCCGCATCACGACGCGATCAAGCTCTGGTAAAACAACCGGTCGGTTGAAAGGAATTTCAACTGACCGGTTTTCGGTTTTCGCCTGAAATACACGGCATTTCCGGGCTGCGGAAACTGCAGGGAGTCAAATGCACCGCACATGCTGCTGCATTTTGACGGATTGATCTGAATGAACCTTTTTCGATCCGTTCGTGCGCGCGTCGGCAACGCGCCCGCGGTGTCTATTGACAAAGAAGCGGAGGCAGGAATGCTTCCGCTTTTCGCGTGTTTTCGGTATCATTTTGGCGAAAACGGAATTTTGTTGCAGTTTAGATACATTTTGGACGCAAATATGTGTTATAATGAGCACACAAGTTGGAAAAGTATACCTGTATTGGGGGAGAAAGACCGATGAACGATCCGAAATCCATTCTCGACGAACTGAAAAAGGCTGTTGTCGGCAAGGACAACGTGCTGATCATGGCGCTTTTAGCGATCCTTGCGCGCGGACATATTCTTTTGGAAGACATTCCCGGCGTCGGAAAGACGACCATGGCGCTTGCGTTCTCAAAAGCGCTCGGGCTCGAGTATCACCGCGTGCAGTTTACGCCGGACGTTCTGCCGAGCGATATCGTCGGGTTCTCTCTCTATGACCGCGAACGGGGCGAGATGGTTTATAAGCCCGGCGCGATCCTGTGCAATCTCTTTTTGGCGGACGAGCTGAACCGCGCGACGAGCCGTACACAGTCCGCGCTCCTGGAAGCGATGGAGGAGGGCAACGTGACCGTGGACGGCGTCACGCATCCGGTTCCCGATCCGTTCGTGGTCATTGCGACGCAGAACCCGGTCGGCGCAAGCGGCACGCAGCTTCTGCCGGATTCACAGCTCGACCGCTTCATGGTGCGTCTGACGCTCGGCTACCCGCGCCCGACCGATGAACT
The DNA here is from genome assembly GCA_946539625.1 of uncultured Clostridia bacterium. Next base: position 2,270 of record CAMNHT010000054.1, read on the forward strand.
GGATCTTTTAAGCCGCAAGCAAAAGGGCAATCCTCTGGACGACGTGCGCTGCATCGCGGACCGCGAGGGACTGAAACGGATCCGGCTTTCGATTGACAACACGTTCGTCGATAAAAAGATCATGGACTACGTGATCCGTCTGTCAAACGCAACGCGTGCGCACACCTCGATTCTGCAGGGCGCAAGCCCGCGCGCGTCGATCGCCGTCGTTTCGATGGCAAAGGCGGCGGCGTGGGTACAGGGACGCGATTACGTTATTCCGAACGACGTCAAACTGATCTATCCGGCGACGATCACGCACCGGCTGATCCTGACCGCCGAAGCCAAAGCGTCGGGGCAGACCGCGGAAACGATCCTGAACGACGTCATGGCGCATACCGCGCCGCCCGCTGTGCGCGGATGATTCTCCGACGGCTGACATACGCCGCGACGCTCATCGCGGCGGCAGCGCTGCATCTTGCATATGGGCAGTATGTAACATATTACTTACTGCTGTTTTTGCTGTTCCTTCCGATCCTTTCGCTTCTTCTGAGCCTGCCGGCGATTTTGAGTTCGCGCGCGGAGCTTTCGGGCGGCGCAGACGTACAGCGCGGGCGTCCCTCCAAGGTTAATCTGCGCGTTTCCTGCCGGTTCTTTCTGCCGCCGGATCTCTATAAAGTTCGCGTCGAGCATCGGAACCTGTTCCTTGCATCTCACGGCACGCAGATCAACGTGCGGATCGACGGGACGAGGAAACACGAGGAGACGTTCACACCGGATACCGACCGGCTCGGAACGCTCTCGTACCGCATTCGATCGGCACGCGCATGTGATTATCTCGGGCTTTTTGCCATCCCGATCAGACGAAGCGGGAAGGTTACGCTCACGGTTTTGCCGAACGCGGAACAGCCCGTGCCGATGCCCGAACTTCTGGAATCTTCCGGCGTCACGCTGAAACCGAAGCCGCTCGGATTCTCCGAAGAACATGAGCTGCGTCCGTACCGCGAGGGCGATGCGGTGAATCTGATCCATTGGAAGCTGACCGAAAAAATGGACGCGCCGATCGTGCGGGAACCGCAGGAGCTGCTCCGCAAAAAAATCGTTCTGTCCATGGACCTGTTCGCGTCGTATCCGGAACAGCAAAGCGTGATCGAACAGCTCTGCTTTCTTTCCGACCTTCTGATCGGGAACAAGATGCCGTATACGCTGCAATACGGACTGCGCACCGCGCACGTCGACGGGGAGGGCGATCTGAACCGGTTTTTGAAAGCGCTGCTCTCCGAACCGTGCCGCGATGAAAAAGCGCAGCCGGTCGCCGGCGGGAGCGACACGCTCGTTTGCCGGATCGAGCCGAAGAAGGAGGTGCGCGCATGAAAAAAAGCGTGAGCATCCTCATCAAAGGCTTCGGCGACGCTGTGCCGATCGCGTGCGGTATGATCGCGTGCACCTGTGCCATGATGACCGCGTATGAAATCGGTTTTTCCCGTGCGCCGCTGATTCTGTTCTGTATCTTTTCCGCGCTGCTGCTGTCGTTCTGGATGAACGTGTCGAAATACGGATTCGGCTTCGGCGCGCTCTTTCTGTCCTTTGTGATCATGCTGTGCGCGTTCCGCATGCAAAGAATGGGCGACGGCGCGGTCTCGCTGATATACCGCCTGCTTTGCGAGCTGCCGAAGGGGCTTTCGGGGCTGGTCGATATGGACGCGCTTTCGATCGCGGCGGAAAAAGTCGCGGACCCGGAATCGTGCATTTCACTCTTTCTGATGCTCGTTGCGGCGTTTTTCGGGTTCATGCTGGCGTTCTCGCTGATCCGCAGCAAAATGGTGATGCTGCCGCTTCTGATCCCGCTTCCGATGCTGCTTGTCAGTCTCGTCTATACGAACCGTCCGCCCGCGCTGTGGACCATGGCGCTGCTGGCGGTGTACTTCGGATATGCGCTGCTCGGAAACGGGCTCCGGAAAGGCGATTTCAAGCGGCATGGGCTGTTTGCCGCGATCCTGGCGCCGCTGATGCTTGCACTTGTGCTGCTGATCGCCGCACTGTTTCCGCAAAAGGATTATGTGCCGCTTTCGGCGGAGCGGCGAAAGGCGTTCTTCTCCGAAATGTTCGGTCCGATCGTCGATGAGGCGATGTCGTGGCTCGGCGTGAAAAACCCGCGCAGCGTCGATCTGAGAGACGAAGGCGAGCGCGAAGAGAACGATACAGAGCTGTTTACCGTTTACGCACGAAGGGGCGTGTATCTTTTACGGACGCATTCCTACGGCGCGTACGAAAACAACCGCTGGAAGAAGGCCGACACATATCAGGGTGAATGGCATTCGATGGAGGCGCTCGGACGCCGGCAGGAGAAGACCGACGCGACGATGTGGATCTACGATTCGCTTTCCGGCGAACGGATCGCACCCTATGCGTGGACGGACGAGCCGGCAACGAGCGATCCGGATGAACTGACAGGCGTTCCGATCGCGGAAGAGTCGTATATTCGCTCCTACGGGTGGCGGGATTACAGCTGGCGTTATACGTCGAGGTATTCGACTGAGCCCGGCGACGTGACAAAGGAAGAGCGCGATTATTACGAAAACTTTGCCTTAAAGCAATATGTGATGCCGGACGGCGAAGAAAAACGCGCGCTTCTGGACATACTGAACGAAGCGGGGATCAAAGACACGGGCGACGCGCTGGAGACGGCGAAGAACGTTGCCGCGTTCGTACGCGATTCCGGTACGTACACGCTGAAGCCCGGAAACGTTCCGAGGGGAAAGGATTTCGTTCTGTATTTTCTGACCGAAAACCGTCAGGGCTATTGCGCCCACTTCGCAAGCGCGACGACCGCGCTTTTGCAGGCGCTTGGGATTCCGGCGCGGTATACGCTCGGTTATTATGTCGAAATTCCGGAAGAAATGAGCCGCGAGGGCGTGGACGTCACCGGAAACGATGAGCACGCATGGGCAGAGATATACGTTCTCGGCGTCGGATGGGTTCCGATCGAAAGCACGCCCGGCAGGTATGATACGCAGGAGCCGGATATTTGGCAAACAACAGGCGGGCAGCAGCCTGCCGCAACGCCGAAGCCTTTGACGACGCCGGAACCGACGCCGGTGCCTACGCCCGAAGCCCCGTCTGAACCGTCGGCGGAGCCGACGCCGGAACCGACGGCCGGCGACCCGACGCCGACGCCCGCGACCGAGCCGGAAGAGCCGGAAGAACCGACGCCCGTACCGCAGGGACAGAGCGAAACCGATGATCCTTCAACGGACGGCGATGAGATCGGAAAACCGCGCGGAAGCGCGTGGTGGATCCTGATCCCGCTCGTGCCGGCGGCATGGGTCGGAGCAGGCCTTCTGCTCCGCAGACGCAGAGAACAGCGCTTCCGCGATCCGAACGTCAGACGCTCGATCCCGGAAATGGCGCATTATCTTGAACGACTGCAGCGCTTCGGCGTGAAGAAGGATCCGGACGCCGATGCATGGGCGACCGAAGCGGCGTTTTCGAATCATAAGATGCAGGAGGAGCACAGAGCGCTTCTGAAGCGCGTGCATGCGGCGCAGAGAACGGTATATGCCGACAAGCCCGTACTGCGGTTCCTTCTCCGGTGGGTGCTGTATCTGATCTGACGTTTTTTTGATCGAAAGGCTTGAAAACGCATGGCGGGTATGGTATAGTTCACAAGTTGAATGAGGGAAAGACCATTCTCCGGACGGATGTCCGAAAGAACGAACAGGAGCATGAAATGAACAATAACGGGGAACAGCGCTTTTCCGCGCTTCGTATGATCGCGACGATTTTTGCGAATCTGACCGCGATCCTGTCTGCAAACTACATCGTCTTTTACATTCTGGATCACTTCAATCCGGGCTTTCACTTCGTTGTGCGCTCGGAGTTCTTCCTCACGAAGTATCTGCATGTTGTGATCCCGATCCTGATGATCCTGACAGCACTTTTGTACCTGCTGGTGTATGCGGCGGGCGACGCGAAGCCGAAACGCTTTGAAAAGAAGCGCCTGATCGCGATCCTTGTGATCGACGTGATCCTTGCAGGCGTGTTTGCAATGACCGTCAACGCGCGCGCGTTCGGTTGGGTGAAATGGCTGAGACCGGCGGAAGAGGCGCCTGTCGCGATCGCGACGCGCGTACCGACCGAGGCGCCGACCGAAGCGCCGACGCCGGAACCGACCGAGGAGTCCATCACAACGCCCGCGTCGGACAATACGGAAACAACGCCGGCAGAACCGAGCGAGCCGACGCCCGAACCGACGCCGGAACCGACGCCCGAGCCGACGCCGATCCCGGGACTTTTGGGCGATAAGTTTAAGGAAAAGTTCTCTGAAGGCGAGCCGGTGATTACGGAGCCGAACACGAGCGAAACGCTTGCGGACGGTACCGAAAAGACGCTGATCTATACCTACGCGGGTCAAAAGGTTGCGATCGAGCTGTATCACTGTCAGAAGGACAAGCTGGAATACCAGATCGCGGAGCTGTATGTTCGCGACATCGAAAAGCTGACGGCAACCTATGAGAACGATCAGAGCAAGGCAAAGGAACTCAAGACGTTCGCGCGCGATACGAAAGCGTTGGTTGCGATCAACTCGGACTATTTCTCAAACAACGCGAACGACGCCGGGCTGATCATCCGCAACGGCATGCTGATCCGTGACAAACAGTGCAAGCATTCGGACCTCTGCGTGATTTATCAGGACGGCACGGTGCGCTGCTTTGACTGCAAGAAGGACAATATCGACAACAAGGAGATCCTGAACAGTTATCCGTATCATTCGTTCTATTTCGGACCGTCGCTTCTGGATGAGAACGGCAATGCAAAAACACAGTTCAACTCGTCCCTGATACCGAGAAATCCGCGCACGACTTTCGGATACTACGAACCCGGTCACTATGCGTTCATCTGCGTGCTCGGTGACCGCGGCGTCCGCGATATTGACGGAAACAGCTTAGGCGACGGAAAGTCTCCCGGCATGTCGTTTGACGAGCTGTCCGAGCTTTGCGCATCGCTCGGCATGAAGGCGGCGTACAACTTCGACGGCGGCGGATCGAGCGGCATGTATTGGAATGAACACCAATTCGGACACAACACGCGCGTCACCGGCGACATTCTCGCCGTTGTGGACTGACAGGAGGGCAAAGGAATGAAACGCAAAACCGTTTTGACCGTGGTTGCATCGGTCGCGCTCGTTGTCGCGCTCATCTATCTTGTTGTGATGGCGCTTTCGCAGTTCGGTATTCTTTCACAGGAGCAGACGGAAGAAACCCTATTTGTAAGAGGGTATTTCTTCCTGCCGCTGCCGCTTGTCGGACTGGTCGCAGCCGTTCTGCTGCAGGCGTACTCGGTCCGTTCCGCAAAAAAGAAAAAACGCTGAGCGTATCCCTTTCAACCGTCGCGAAAGCGGCGGTTTTTTCAATTGCAAACTTGTTGAAAACTTACGGGAAATCGTCGGTTTGTCGGGCGGTTTCCCTTGACCGGACACGGGAAAACCGGTATACTGTATTTGTGAGATTTTACGGAAAAGAGGAAGCGCTTATGCTGGATATTGCAATCATCGGTGGCGGTCCTGCAGGGCTTACGGC
>CAMNHT010000055.1 GCA_946539625.1 uncultured Clostridia bacterium
TTACCGCCCTGCTTGAGATTCAGATCGTTGATCACGACGCCGCAGATCCGGCTGCCTGCGCTCTGCAGAGCGCTCTCTGCTTCCGCAAGATCGCGCTGCTTGGTTTTGGCGGAACGAATGACAAGGACCATGCCGTCGACTACGCGCGAAACGATCTGTGCGTCCGCTACTTCGTTGATCGGAGGCGTATCAATGATGATGTAGTTGTACTGTCTGCGGAAGCGCTCGATCGCATTCTGGAACGCGGCGGACGCCAACATCTCGGAAGGGTTCGGCGGGATCTTGCCGCAAGCGATGATCGAAAGCGGCAAACCTTCCACGCTGTAGACGTCGCAGACGTCGACCTTGGCGATCAGGTCGCTCAATCCGTTCTTGGTATGAATGTGCCAAAGGCGTGCGACGTTGGGCTTACGCATGTCGCAGTCGATGAGCAGCGTCTTTTTACCGAGCATCGCAAACGAAACCGCGATGTTCGAAGCTGTCAGGCTTTTGCCCTCGGAAGGGTTCGCGCTCGTGACGCCGAAGACCTTGCAGCCGCGGTCGTCCATCGACGCAACGCTGTACATCAGATTCGTACGGAGCTGTACGTATGCTTCGCGGATGGCGAAAGCGCTGGTATCCGTCAGGATCTTCTTGCGATTTTCCCGGATCTGCGCGCGTTCTTCCTGCTTGTTATCCTTTGCGGAGCGCTTGAATATGATCTTCTTACTCATTGACGATTTCCTCCCGAAGCGAAACTTCCCACGGTGTCGTTTCTTCGGCGCCGATGATGATCATCGGGATCGTTCCGATCACCGGACAGCGGCTGACCTTCTGAACCTCCTCGGAGGTATAGATCGTCGTATCGAGGTATGCCCGCAGCAGGAACCAGACCGCCGCAAGGATAAAGCCCGCCGCAAATCCAATCAGGATGTTCCTCGTCAGATTCGGGCTGGACGGTCCGGACGGGACCGTGGCGTAGTCCACGATCTCCACGCCGCCCGCCTTGGTGATGCGTACGATCTCGGCGGGAACATACTTTGCAAATGTATTGGCAATGTCCGCCGAAAGCTTCGGATCACGGGTTGTAACGCTGATCCGGATCAGCTTCGTTCCGTCCGGAACAGAAACGGACATCATGCTAGATAAAGATGATGTCTGAATACCCCACGCTGCATATTCCGGATGTTCAGTGTTAAAACGCTCCGCAACCACATCCAGCACGGAATTGCTCTTGATAATAACCTGATAGGTCTTTATAAGGTTGTCCGCAGCGCTCAGTTCACTGTAGCTGATCGTACCTGTCTGATACTGCTCTGCGGTTGTAAAAATGTACATTGACGTCGATGCCGAGTATTTTTTCTTGATGAAAAAATGTGTGACCAACCCGACTAAAACGGCGGCAAGTACCCCCGCAAGCAGAATATAAATCCATTTCGAAAGCAAAATCTGAAAGACGTCCCCAAGATTGATTTCGACTTCGTTATTGTCCCTTCTCACCTGTTCCAAAGCGTTTGATCCTTTCTGAAAAAGTCTGAAGACCGACGCATTGTCGCTGATCCGATGCGTCCCGTCGTCTTTTTTTCGCCGATATCCATGCGAATCAGGCTATATTTGTACCAATGCGCACAGTAAGCACATATTACCGCATAATATAAGACGATAGCATTATACACAAAATTCGATCCTGCGTCAATATCCGGCTTAAGATATAAACGATATTTCTGAGACCGCTTTCTGCCATGATCGAAATCCTCCGGCAGATTTTGCAGCCGCTTTGCAGTATACAGTATTTGCTACATTTCGTCAATTGATATTTTGATAATCGAATTTTTTGTTACCTGATTCGACAAAAAAAGCAGTTCGCATACTGCTTATTGCCGAACGGTGTATAATAAAGCTGTCGCGTCAGGGCTGCTTTGCCGTCCGTTCCGACAACTGATGCAGAACGTCAAGGTCCGCGTTGCCCTCGATATATTCGATCGTGCACCAGATATTCCGAAAGATCGCGTCGCCGTCGCCGAGCGCGATCTGCACCGTCTTGCGGCTCTTGTTGACCTTTAAAACCTTTGCTTCCATGCCGACGAGCGGTCCTCCGACGAACGCGATCTTTGTGCCGACCTTGACGACCTGCGACACATCGATCATGCCCTCATAGCGCCGGAGCCATTTCACGAACGCCAGATCATCGCCGTGCAGCGCCGAGCTTCCATCCTCATAGCGCAGGATCTTCAGCACGCCGGAGCAGCGGCGGATCGTTTCCCAATCCGGCTCCTCATCCGCGTCAAAAAACACGTATCCCGGAAGCAGTCGTGCCTTCGTTTTCCGAAGTCCTTTTGCGTCCGGCTTGTTCCTCACCGCAAGCGGAGAAAAGGCGTCGTATCCGCCATGTCTGAGGAGATCGATCACAAGACCTTCCTGCCCGCTTTTGCAAAACAGACAGTAGCTTTCCACGGTCGTATCCCCTCCTTTCGCAAATCGTTTTTCAGTGCCCCCATTATAGAGATCGCAGTCTTTATTGTCAAGGACGTCCTCTGTTTTTTCTCTTGCTACACGGGGCGATCTGCTATATAATGAGAAAACAGTACAGATCTGCCGCCGCAGGGAAAGGAAACGAATATGATCCTTGTCAAAAAAATACAGATCCCGGGGTTGGAGACCGAACAGCCGCGCCGCCTGTACGTTTATCTCCCGAAGGACTACGAAAAGAGCGATCGGCGATACCCCGTCCTCTACATGTTCGACGGGCACAACGTATTCTACGACCGCCACGCGACCTACGGCAGAAGCTGGGGTTTCCGCGAATATCTCCAAAAAGCGAGGCTTCCGTTGATCCTCGTTGCGGTCGAATGCAATCCGGAGGGATTCAAGCGGCTTTCCGAATACAGCCCGTGGGACTTTTCCGCGCCGCGTCCGGTCGGCGATATCGAAGGCCGCGGCAAGGTGACGATGGACTGGTTCACAACCGTTTTGAAACCGGAAATCGACACAGAATACCGGACGCTGAAGGATCGCGAACACACGATGATCGCCGGCAGTTCGATGGGCGGGCTGATGTCGCTCTATGCCGCAGTGGAATACAACCGGGTCTTCTCCCGCGCAGCGGTGCTTTCGCCGAGTTTATGGGTCTCACCGTCGAAGATGAAGGAGATGATCCGCTCCCATTCGCTGAAAGAACCCACGCGCATCTATATCGATATGGGGACCCGTGAGATCGACCCGAAGCGCAGCGCGCTTGCGGCGATGTTCGACGTTGCCAAAGCGCTTTCCAAGGCAGGCGCGGACGTTTCCGCAAGTGTCATTCCCGGCGCGGAACACAACGAAGCGGCGTGGGAAAAGCGCATCCCCGATTTCATGAAATACCTTTTTGATGAATCCATACAGGCATGAATCCGTTTGAACGCGATTATCGGATCGCATATTCCGATACCGACATGAACCGGCGGCTGCGTTTGTCGCGGCTGTTTACGCTTCTGCAGGAAGCGGCGACCGACCATGCGGCGATCCTCGGCGCGGGACGCGAGAAAACGCTGGACCGCGGGATCCTCTGGATCGTAACGCTGCAGCAGGCACTGATCCGTCGAATGCCGGTCTACGACGAGCCGGTGCACCTCGTCACCTGGCCCGGAAAGCCGAGGCATCTGCTGTTTCCGCGCTTCTACCGTGTCACGGACGAGCAGGGAAACGCGCTGATCGAGGCAAGCTCCCTGTGGGCGCTGATGGACGCGGAAACACGCAAAGCGGTCTTTCCCGAGCAATGCGGGATCGCCGTGCCCGGCATGCAGACAGGGCTCGAGTGCGCGCTGCCGCGTCCGCCGCAATCGCCCCAAACAGATGAAACCTCGACCTTTACCGTTCCGTACAGCTACGTTGATCAGAACGGGCATATGAACAACACGCGCTATTTCGATCTTGCGGAGGACTGCATGCCGGATGCGCTGCGCTCGCGGAGGCTCCTTCGTGTGTGCACAGAGTACTCACGCGAAACGCGGCTCAACGAAGCGATCACCCTGAAAAGCGAACGGAACGGCGATACATTCCTGCTTGCCGGCGAAAGCGACGGGCAGAAGCTTTTTAAGCTCGCGCTCACCTACGCACCGGACGAACCGTAACCCGTTCAGGAGGAAATGACTATGCAGCTTCGGAACATGACGCTTTATTCCGTCTTTATCCGCAACTTCGGCGGCACGTTCCGCGCCGTCGAATCGGACCTTCCCCGCATCCGCGACCTCGGCGTCGACGCGATCTGGCTTCTCCCGATCCATCCGATCGGGAAGGAAAAGCGCAAGGGCACACTCGGCTCCCCATACGCGATCAGCGATTACCGCGCGATCAATCCGGAATTCGGCACGATGGATGATTTTGTACATCTCTGCGACGCCGCGCACGCGCTGGGGCTCAAGGTTCTGATCGACGTGGTCTACCACCACACCTCGCCGGATTCCGTACTCGTGAAAGTGCATCCGGAATACTTTTACACGAAGCCGGACGGATCGTTCGGCAATCATGTCGGCGATTGGTCCGACATTATCGACCTTGATTTTGACAACCGCGCACTTTGGGACGAGCTCATCGACACGCTGTGCTTCTGGGCGCGGTACGTCGACGGCTTCCGCTGCGACGTCGCGGCAATGATCCCGCTCGGCTTCTGGAAGAAAGCAAGAGCGCAGGTGGAGACGGTGCGACCCGGCTGCATCTGGCTTGCCGAATCCATCGAGCACGGATTTATCCGTTATAACCGCATGCAGGGACTTACAGCGCTGTCCGACTCCGAGCTGTATCAGGCGTTCGATATTTGCTACGACTACGATATCTACGAAGACTTTGTCGCGTACGCAAAGGGCGAGATCCCGCTTTCCGCGTACATGAAAGCGCTCGAGCGGCAGGAAAGCACCTACCCTGCGGACTACGTGAAGCTGCGCTGCACCGAAAACCACGACCGTCCGCGCACCGCAGAACTGTTTCCGGATTGCACGGTCCGCGAGAATTGGCTTGCGTGGAACTTTTTCCAGAAGGGTCTTTCGATGCTCTACTGCGGACAGGAATGGGGCGTTGAAAGAACGCCGTCGCTGTTCGATCCGGACCCGGTCCCGCGCGAAGGCGAGCCGATGCACAAAGCGCTTTTGCAAAAGCTTATCTCCATGAAAAAGGATCCTCTGTTCTCGAGCGGCATATACACCCTCGAAGCGAAGGAAAACGACGTGATCGTTTCGACCTGGACGAAGGGCGATCGCAGGGCGGTCGGCGTGTTCAGCATGCGCGCAAAAAGCGTGTCCGTAGAAGTTCCGCTTGCGGACGGCACGTATTCTGAGCTGCTTTCCGGCAAAACGTACACGGTAGAAAACGGAACGGTCGTCTCCTTGGGCAAGCCCCTCGTCTTTCTGATCGGCTGAACGGGTAAAATCCGCAGAAATCATTGCGAACGAATGATAAAGCTGTTATACTGATAAGGATACAGAATTGATTTTCAAAGGAGGAAGCTATGGAATTAACAGAAAAGAAAGCCATCGAAGCGTTTGCCGTGAAAATCCGCATGGCAGCGCTCGAAGCGATTCACTCCATCGGCTCCGGGCATGTCGGCGGCGCGTTAAGCATTTCCGATACGCTGGCTGTGCTGTACGGACGTGAGATGCGTGTAAAACCCGAAGATCCGAAATGGCCGGATCGCGATTACCTCGTCATGTCGAAAGGGCATGCTGGTCCCGCGGTCTACGCGACGCTTGCGTTGAAGGGCTTCTTCCCGTATGAGGAACTGAAGACCCTGAACCGCGGCGGCACACGTCTTCCGAGCCATTGCGACCGCAATAAGACGCCCGGCGTGGATATGACGACCGGTTCTTTGGGGCAGGGTACGTCGCAGGCGGCGGGTCTTGCGCTCGGCAATAAGCTCAAGGGCAGAAGCAACCGCGTCTTTCTGATCGTCGGCGACGGCGAAATGCAGGAAGGCCAGTGCTGGGAATCGTTCCTGTTCGCAAGCGCGAAGAAGTTAGGCAACCTCGTCGTGCTCATCGACTGGAACAAGAAACAGCTCGACGGAACCCTTGAAGAGGTCCTCCCGATGGGTGATTTTGTCGCGAAGATGGAAGCGTTCGGGTTCGATACCGTCAAGGTCGACGGCGGCGACGTGGAAGCGATCGCAAACGCTCTGGAGCGCACGAGAAACGGCGGCGACAAACCCTACGCGATCGTGCTGGATTCGATCAAGGGACACGGCGTTTCCGAGGTCGAAAACACCGCGATGAACCACAGCATGCCGGTGACCGACGAGCGCTTCGAAAACTGGACCGCTGAGCTTAAAACGAAGCTCGCTGCATTGGAGGGCTGAAGCTATGACGAAAATCGTTTATAACGGAGAGATGGACCCGCGTCTTTGCAAGGACGTGATCGGGGCTACGGTCGCGGAGCTTTGCGAAACCGATCCCGACGTGATCTTTCTGGACGCAGACCTTATGAGCTGCTCCGGCACGCTGAAGTGGTCGAAAACGCACACGGACCGCGCGATCGACTGCGGCATTGCCGAATCCAACATGGCGGGCGTCGCGGCAGGGCTTGCCGCCGCGGGATTCAAGCCGATCATCCACAGCTTCGGCACGTTCGCGTCCCGCCGCATCTATGACCAGATCTTCCTGTCCGGCGGCTACGCGAAGAACGACATCACCGTCATCGGCACCGACCCCGGCGTCACCGCGGCGATGAACGGCGGCACGCATATGCCGTTCGAAGATGTCGCGCTGTATAACGCGCTGCCCGGCGCAACCGTGATCGACGCGACCGACCCGACGTGCCTAAAAAGCGTTTTGAAGCAATGCGTCAACCGTCCCGGCATCAAGTACATCCGCGTCGGCAGAAAGCAGTACGCGAGGGTCTATGAAGAAGGAACCGAGCTTCCGATCGGAAAAGCCGTTACGCTCAGAGAAGGCACGGACGTCGCGATCTTTGCCGCGGGCATCATGGTGCACGAAGCGATGAAAGCCGCCGCTTCCCTCAAAGCGCAGGGCGTTTCCTGTGCGGTCGTCGACTGCTTTACCGTAAAGCCGATCGACGCGGACGCCGTCGAAGCGTGGGCAAGGAAATGCGGTGCGGTCGTCGTCGCCGAGAACGCAAACCGCCACGGCGGGCTGTACGGCATGATCCTTGAAGTGCTTGCCGAGCGCTGCCCCGTCCCCGCGGCCTGCGTTGCGGTCGAAGACGAGTTCGGCGAAGTCGGCACGGTCGGATATCTTCAGGAACGGTTCGGGCTAACCGCCGCGCACATTGAAGAACAGGTCAAGGCCGTTCTTACCAGAAAGTAAATCAATATAAGGAGTATATACATGGATTACGCAAAAGAATCGCTCCGGTTGCACGGAGAATGGAAGGGCAAGATCGAAGTCATCGCAACGGTTCCCGTCGCCACAAAGGAAGACCTGAGCCTTGCCTACACCCCCGGCGTGGCGCAGCCGTGCCTTGAGATCCAGAAGGACATCAATAAGAGTTATGAGCTGACCCGCCGTCATAACCTCTGCGCGGTCATCACCGACGGCAGCGCGGTTTTGGGTCTCGGCGACATCGGTCCCGAAGCCGGCATGCCTGTTATGGAGGGGAAATGCGTGCTCTTTAAGTCGTTCGGCAACGTCGACGCATTCCCGCTGTGCATCAAGACACACGATGTGGACGAGTTCGTCAACGCAGTGTATCTGCTTTCGGGGTCTTTCGGCGGCATCAACCTCGAGGACATCTCCGCACCGCGCTGCTTTGAGATCGAGCGCAAGCTCAAGGAAAAGTGCGACATCCCGATCTTCCACGACGATCAGCACGGCACCGCCGTCATCACGCTCGC